>NZ_JBFAET010000178.1:0-18702 GCF_040642095.1 Streptomyces sp. NPDC020362 | reverse complement strand
CCGCCCCGACCTTTTCTCTTTTGGTGGTTGTTGTGCTCCTGTCTCCGCCGCCCCCCCCGGGCGCCCCGCGCGGCGCGGGCCCCCCCCCGCGCGCCACCCCCCCCCCCCCCCCCCCGCCGATCACGACCAGCCGTTCCCTGCCGCCCTGCCCACCACTCATGCTCATGCGAACACGCTACGGGGCCGGGGCATTTCAGTTCCGGCCTCCCTCGTCGGCGGAGTCCGGCACCGGACGCGCCTGCGGCAGCGGACCCGGGACCGTCGTCGCGGACGAGGCCTGCGCACGGCGCGACAGACGCGGGCGCACGACCCGCAGCCACAGCAGCATCAGCAGCGCCGTGAACGCCACGAACGGCAGGGCCGCGCCGAGGGCCAGGGCGATCCAGAGCAGCACCGTGACGAACACGTGCCAGCCGCCCGACAACGCATCCACGAAGCCGGGCGTGTCGTCCTTGGCGGCCTTGTGCACGGGCTTCTCGGACAGCGACAGCGTGATGGTCGCAAGGCTCGTCCGGTCCTTCAGCGACGCCTGCTGCGCCAGCAGGGACTCCAGGTCCGCCTCACGGCTGCTCAGCTCCCCCTCCAGGGTCACGACGTCGCTGAGCCTGGTCGCCCGGTCCATCAGTGTGCGGATCCGGTTCACGCTCGCCCGCTGCGACTTGATCCGGCTGTCGATGTCCACGACCTGGTCGGTGACGTCGACCGCCTTCGCGGTGCGCTCGACCAGTGTGCCGGTGCCCTGGAGGCCGGCGAGGACCTCGTCGTACCGCGCGGTGGGCACGCGCAGCACGACCCGGGTGCGCTCGTGGCCGTCGGAGTCCCGGCTCGTGCTCTCCTGGCCGACGTATCCGCCCGCGCTCTCGGCGGTCGTACGGGCCTGCGTCAGTGCCTTGGCCGTGTCCTTGACCTCGACGGTCAGGGAGGCGGTGCGGATGATGGCGCTAGGGGCGAGCCGGGGCGTCCGGCGGGACTGCTTGGCACCGTTCCCCTGGTCGGCGGCGGCCGCGCCCGGCTGCCGTGCCTCGGCGCCCGCGGCGGACTTCGCCGAGTCGCCGCCCCGGTCGCTCGCGCCGCTGCATCCCGCAAGCGCGAGGGAGGCGGTGAGCAGGACGCCGACCAGCAGCCGGACGGGGCGTGCGGAATGTGGTGTGCGCATGGGTACTACCCCCGAGGACGGTGTTCTGTGACGCTCCTTCGACGCCCGGGCGTGCGCGGACGTTGGGCGTTCCCGATCCCGATGCGGTCACGGTCCGGACTCGTCCCGGACACCGGGCCGGGGCGGGCGTACCGACGGGGTCTGAGAGAGTGGGGGCATGAGCGCAACGGGTACGAGCACCGGGCATGTCGTCGTCATCGGAGCCGGTGTCGCGGGGCTGGCCGCCGCCCACCGGCTGCTCGGGCGGGGGATGCGGGTGACCGTCCTGGAGGCCTCCGACCGGGTCGGCGGCAAGCTGCTGCCCGGCGAGATCGCGGGCGTCCGCGTCGACCTGGGCGCCGAGTCGATGCTCGCCCGCCGGCCCGAGGCGGTGGCCCTCGCACGCGAGGCCGGCCTCGGCGAGCAGCTCCAGCCGCCGGCCACCGCGACCGCCTCGATCTGGACCCGCGGTGCCCTGCGCCCGATGCCCAAGGGCCATGTGATGGGGGTTCCCGGCACCGCCGCCGCGCTGGCCGGGGTCCTGTCCGACGAGGGCCTGGCCCGCATCGAGCGCGACACCGGCCTGCCCCGCACGGAGGTCGGCGACGACGTGGCCGTCGGTGAGTACGTTGCGGCACGGCTCGGCCGCGAGGTCGTCGACCGCCTGGTGGAGCCCCTGTTGGGCGGGGTGTACGCGGGCGACGCGTACCGTATCTCGATGCGCTCGGCCGTCCCGCAGCTCTTCCAGGCGGCCCGCACCCACGACTCCCTGACCGAGGCCGTCCGTGACATCCAGGCCAGGGCGGCCGCCCAGCAGCAGACCGGCCCCGTCTTCATGGGCATCGAGGGTGGTGTGGGCCGGCTGCCGCTCGCGGTCGCCGCGTCGGTGCGGGCGCGCGGCGGCGAGATCCTGACCGGGACGCCGGTCACCGGGCTGCGCCGGGAGGCGTCCGGCGGCTGGCGGGTCGCCACGGGGGAGCGGGCGCTGTACGCCGACGCGGTGATCGTCGCCGTACCCGCCCCGGCCGCCGCCGCCCTGCTGCGTGCCGAGTCCCCGGAGGCCGCCGCCGAGCTGGGTGCCGTCGAGTACGCCTCCATGGCGCTGATCACCCTCGCCTACCGCCGTGCCGACCTCGCCCTTCCCGAGGGCAGCGGCTTCCTCGTGCCGCCGGTCGACGGACACACCATCAAGGCCTCGACCTTCGCCTCCCAGAAGTGGGGCTGGATCGCCGAGGAGGATCCGGACGTCGTCGTGCTGCGCACCTCCGTGGGGCGCCATCGCGAGACCGAGGTCCTCCAGCGCGAGGACGCCGACCTGGTCGCGGTCTCCCGGCACGACCTGCGCGAGGCCACCGGCCTGGACGCCGCGCCCCTGCAGACCCGCGTCACCCGCTGGACGGACGGTCTGCCCCAGTACCCCGTCGGCCACCACGCGCGCGTGGCCCGCATCCGCGAGCACGTCGCCAAGCTGCCGGGCCTCGCGGTGTGCGGCGCGCAGTACGACGGCGTCGGCATCCCCGCGTGCATCGCGAGCGCGTACGCGGCGGTGGACCAGCTCGGCGGCGATACGGGCGGGGTCGAGGAGCTGACCGCCAACCCGGTGCAGAGCCTGCACGGCGGAGCGGGAGAATAGGGACCATGAGTGACGACGCCCCCACCACCGAGTCCGGCAGGATCCCGAACAAGGGCAAGCTGGCCAAGGACCTCAACGAGGTCATCCGCTACACCCTGTGGTCCGTCTTCAGACTGAAGGACGTGCTGCCGGAGGACCGCGCGGGTTACGCGGACGAGGTCCAGGAGCTGTTCGACCAGCTCGCCGCCAAGGACGTGACGATCCGCGGTACCTACGACGTCTCCGGCCTGCGTGCCGACGCCGACCTCATGATCTGGTGGCACGCCGAGACCAGCGACCAGCTGCAGGAGGCGTACAACCTCTTCCGCCGCACGAAGCTGGGCCGCGCCCTGGAGCCGGTCTGGTCGAACATGGCGCTGCACCGTCCGGCCGAGTTCAACCGCTCGCACATCCCGGCGTTCCTCGCCGACGAGACGCCCCGCAACTACGTGAGCGTCTACCCGTTCGTGCGCTCCTACGACTGGTACCTGCTGCCCGACGAGGACCGCCGCCGGATGCTCGCGGACCACGGCAAGATGGCCCGCGGCTACCCGGACGTGCGCGCCAACACGGTCGCCTCGTTCTCGCTCGGCGACTACGAGTGGGTCCTCGCCTTCGAGGCCGACGAGCTGTACCGCATCGTCGACCTCATGCGCCACCTGCGCGCCTCCGAGGCCCGCATGCACGTCCGCGAAGAGGTTCCGTTCTTCACGGGCCGCCGCAAGTCGGTGGCGGAGCTGGTGGCCGGGCTCGCCTGACGGGTGAGGGTGCCTCTGGGCGGCCGGGGGTCCGGGGTCGTCCCCCGGGGGATGCGGCACCGGCCGCCGCAAGACGGGGGCCGGGCTGATCGCCGGGCCCGCCTAGGCGGTCTTGCCCTTGAGGGAGTCCCGCAGGGGCTGCTTGTGGGCACGGACGGCCGGGATCTCGGGCCTCGGCTCCGGGTGCGGTGCGCAGGCCGCGCGCCGCCCCGGCAGGCGGCCCTCCAGCAGGTAGGCCTCCAGATGGCTGTTCACGCACTTGTTCTGGCCGCCCCCGATGCCGTGCGTGCCCGCGTCCCGCTCGGTCACCAGCACCGAGCCGGACAGCCGCCGGCTCATCTCCAGCGCCCCCGCGTAGGGCGTGGCCGCGTCCCGCTCGGCGGCCAGGATCAGCACCGGCGGCAGCTCACCCGGACCGGTCCGCACGTCCAGCGGCCGCTGCCGGGGCGCCGGCCAGTACGCGCACGGCAGATTCATCCACGCGTTGTCCCAGGTCTCGAACGGCGCCACGCGCGCCAGCCGCGTGTTGTCGCGGTCCCACACCTTCCAGTCCGTCGGCCAGGCCGCGTCGTTGCACTCGACGGCCGTGTAGACCGCGCCGCTGTTCTCCGCCTCGGCCGCCGTCTCCTGGTTCGGCGCGGCCAGCTGGACCAGCGGCTTCGCGTCGCCCTTCAGATAGGCCGACAGCGCGGCGGCCCGGCTCGGCCAGAAGTCGTCGTAGTACCCGGCGGTGAGGAACGCGCTCTGCAGCTGCGCCGGTCCGACCTTCCCGCCCGCGGCCTTCGCGGTCAGCCGGCTGCGCGCGGTGTCGTAACTGCGCTGCACCTTGGCCGCCGTGTCGCCGAGCCGGTACACGTCGTCGTGCCGGGCGACCCACTCGCGGAAGTCGGTCCAGCGGTCCTCGAACGCGGCCGACTGGTCCAGGTTGTCCTGGTACCAGACCTTCTCCGGGGCCGGGTCCACCGCCGAGTCCAGCACCATCCGCCGCACGTGGGAGGGGAACAGCGTGGCGTACAGCGCGCCGAAGTACGTGCCGTACGACGCTCCCATGAAGGTCAGCCGGTTCTCGCCGAGGGCCGCCCGCAGCACGTCCAGGTCACGGGCGTTGTTGAGCGAGGTGTAGAACCGCAGCTTGCTGCCGGAGCGTTGGGCGCAGCCGCGCGCGTAGGCCTTCGCCCGGGCGATGCGCCGGCGCTTGTACTCCTCGGAGGGGTGTGCCGGCGACTGGCCGGGAGCGGTGAAGAAGTGCTTGGGGTCCACGCACGACAGCGGTGCCGAGCGCTCCACTCCGCGCGGCGCGTAGCCGACGAGGTCGTAGGCGGCGGCGATCCGCTTCCACTCGGGCAGTTTGCCGACGAGCGGGAAGAGCATGCCCGACGCTCCCGGACCTCCGGGGTTGTAGACGAGGACGCCCTGCCGGGGCACCTTCCGCTTGCTGTTGTGCGGATCCTTGTGGCTGGCCCGCATCCTGCTGACGGTCAGCTTGATCTGCTTGTCGTCGGGATGCGCGTAGTCCAGCGGGACGCTCACCGTGCCGCACTCCATGCCGCTCGGCGCGTCCGGCACGGCGGAGCACTTGCCGAAGGCGATGCCTGCGGCATCGGCGCGGGCGGCGGCCACCGCGGCCCCGCGCAGCTCGGCGGAGCCCTGCGCGGCGGGCGCGCCGCCCGCGGGGGCCGCGGTCAGGGACGTCAGGAGCAAGGATCCGGCGGCCGAGTACAGGGCGGCAGTTCTCATCGCGTATCCCTTCGGTGCACGGCGGCGATGGCACGACTGCCACGGCCCGGCTACAACAAAAGGGATGTTTCGGTCAGTTGCCGGTGAAGGCAAGCACCGCCCGGCCGGTGTCGCCGTCAATGCCCCTTATGCGCCCCCCGGGATCGGCTTCACTCCCGCCAGGGCTGGTCGCGGTGGGCGAAGGCGGCGCGCAGCTCCGGTGTGCCGATCGCGCGGACGCCGCGGACGGCGACGGAGGTGAGGAAGGACCGCTCGTCGCCGCCGTCCCCCGCCCGCCTGCGTGTGCCGAGGGCCGTGAGCAGGCGCTGCCCGGCCGGGGAGGCCCAGCGCGAGTAAGGCTGCGCTTCCACCCGGGCTATGGCCAGACAGCTCAGGGCGAGTGTGAGGGGGAGGGCGAACCACAGGCCGACGAGAAGGCGTGGCATGCCGGTCTGGGCGGGCATCAGCAGCGCGGTCAGGCCCAGTGCGAGCACGACGAGCGCGGCGGCCCGCACCTGGCGGATCCCGTCCGCCACGGTCGGCCGCGCATCGTCGGGCACCGCGAGCCCGGCGCGCACCAGGCCATCGGCGAGCTGCCGTACGGCCTCGGCCCCGGCCGCCGAGGCCCGGACGGGAGCGATCCTGGACTGCCCCTCGGGTCCGATCGCCCCTATGACCGACTGCTCGATCTCGTCACGGCCCCGCGGGTCCACCACGGTGGCCCACCCGGTGTGCGCGAGCAGCAGCCGCCGTTGGCGGGCCATGGACACCATGGTCACATCGGCGACCCGCGCCGGTCCGCCGGACAGGAACGCCGCCTCGTACAGCGTCAGTTCGTGCCCGGGGCGTGCCGCGGCGTCCGCGTGCCCGGCAGCCGCACGCACGGCCGCCACGCACAGACGGGTGCAGGCCGTGCCGGCGAACGCCCAGGCCAGGAGGAGGAGAAGGACCCAGAACATGACGTGATTTCTATGTCACACGCCCACCGCATGGCCATGCCCGGTTCACCATCCGGACAGAGTGTTGCCGGTATGTGACGTTCCGATTCTCCCGCAGGTCAGGGGGTGTTCGCCGGGGGCGGGCCGGAGGTGGCGGGCGGCAGGGAGTACGTCGTGGACGGCGAGGGCGCGACCGGAACCGCGGAGGCGGGATCGGCCACGGGGGGCGTGGGCACGGGGGAGGGGGACGCCGCCAGGTCACGGGCCAGCGAGGAGAAGTCGACGTACCCCGTCGCCTCCAGGATCTTGATGTGGTCCAGTACGGTCGCGCCGGCGTCGTCGGCGAGGTCGCGGACCAGTGAGTTCTGGGTGCCGGCGCGGACTTGGGCGACGAGCGAGAACACCCGGCCGTGCGCGAGCCGCAGGATGCCCGCGAACTGCCGGTCGAACTCCTGGCCCCGGGCCGCGTTCAGGGTGGCGAGCCACTGCTTCTGCTGCTTGTTGGGCTCGTTGGGCAGGGGGACCCCGAGCTGCGAGGCCGTGGTCCGCACGTGCGTGTCGAGGGAGGTGTGCCCGTCGACGAGGTGCTGCCCGGCCTGGCGCACGGCCTCGGTGGTGCCCTTGCGCTCCGCCAGCTGTCCGGCGGGCAGCTCCCACAGGCCCGCGAGGCGGACCTTGGTGATGAAGTCCCGGTCCAGCGCGGAGAGCGGTCCGTACGGGGTCGTCACGGTCTGAGCGCTGAGTACGCTCGCGCCGGCCACGTTCGACCGGTCGGCGTACGACCAGATCGGAAATGCCAGCGCTGCGACTGTCGCCGCCAGGCCCAGGACGATGAGTCCGGTGCCGCTGAATATGCCTCGGCCCTTGATGGGGGGTCGCGGTCGCATGGTGCCTCCTGCGCCGCACGCCAGGTGCTTCGTGTGCGGGCTTGGCATATTACTGCGCGGTCGGGGGCGGCCCGGAAGGGGCACCTCCGATCTGCGGGCCGTCCTTCGGCCGCGGGCGTGTGGGGGCTGGTCGCGCAGTTTCCCCGCGCGCCCCGCGGGGGCGCCCTGCTCAGCCCCGCCGCAGCAGTACCTTCGCCCGGGCCGTCAGGCCGCGCGGCCGTGGAGCCGGGCCCGCGCGGTCCAGCCACCAGTCCCGCAGCTGCCGCCGTACCTTCGCGTCCTCAGGGCGCCCGGTCTTCAGCAGCTGTCCGGCGAAGTCCAGCGCATCCTGCCGATACCCGCCGCTCATCGGCCGCGTCCGCGCGTACTCCAGGAACGCCTCCCGGTACCCCTCCCCGAGCAGCACCGGCAGCTCGGGTGCCACCCGCGCCACCACACCCGCCCGCTTCGCCGCGAGGGCCCGCGCCTGCACCCCCATCCGCACCCGGTCGAACCCCTCCGGCACCGGCGTCCCGGCCACCAGCGAGGACAGCACCGCGGCCTGGGCGACCGCCAGCCGCTGGCGGACCTCGGGCGGCGCCGGCACCACGACGTCCTGTCCCGTGCCGGCGGCACCCGCCGTCACCGGGCGCTCCGCGCGGGCCGCCCGCCCCCCCGCCACGGCCTCCCGGACCGCCTCCAGCTCCTTCTCCAGCTCGTCCGGCGCGGGGAAGTCCTCGTCCCGCTCCAGCAGCACCCCGGGCGGCGCGACGCGGGACGCGAGGCCGGTGAGGATGTCGAGCACCGGGCCCGGCACCGGGTGCGCGTGGCTGTCGTGCCAGACGCCGTCGCGCTCGTAGCCGCCCGCGACATGGACGTAGGCGAGGGCTTCCAGCGGCAGCCGGGCCAGCGCCTCGTCCGGGTCCTCACCGCGGTTGACGTGGTTGGTGTGCAGGTTGGCCACGTCGATGAGCAGCCGCACCCCGGTCCGCTCGACCAGCTCGGCCAGGAACTGCCCCTCGGTCATCCCCTCGCCCGGCCAGGAGAACAACGCGGCGATGTTCTCCAGCGCCAGCGGCACCGGCAGCGCCTCCTGCGCGATCCGCACGTTCTCGCAGAGCACGTCGAGGGCGTCGCGGGTGCGCGGCACGGGCAGCAGGTGGCCCGCCTCCAGGCCGGGCGACGCGGTGAGCGCGCCGCCCGCCCGGACGAACGCGATGTGCTCGGTGACCAGCGGAGCCCCGAGCGCCTCCGCGCGTTCCGCGAGCGCCGCGAGCCGGCCCTCGTCGGGGCGGTCGGCGCCGCCGAGGCCGAGGGAGACGCCGTGCGGGATCACGGTCACCCCGCGCTCGCGCAGCCGCAGCAGCGAGTCCGGGAGATGGCCCGGGCAGACGTTCTCCGCCACGACCTCCACCCAGTCGATGCCCGGCATGCGCTCCACGGCGTCCGCGATCTCCGGTCGCCAGCCGATTCCCGTACCCAGTCGCCGCATGGTCCTGCGCCCCCTCCCTCGAATGACGGGGGTATGGCCCCGGCGGACTGTGCCGAATCCCCACCGGTGTGCCTTCAGAGGAACATTTGAGGTTCCGTGTCCCGCCGCGGTGTCGTCGTGGTCACCGCAGTGAGGGATGGTCCGCGACCACCGTGCAGGAGCCCGGAGCGATCTCCGTGAACCCCGCGTCGCGTACCAGCGGCAGCCCGCTGCCGGTCAGCCCGCGCCACTCGGCAGGGTCGGCGGTCCGCACCTCCAGCGGGAAGCCCGCCTCACGCCAGGCGGTCCGTGCCTCGCCGGAGAGCGCCCACCAGGCCAGCTGGGCGCCGTGCCCGGCCTGGGCCATCGCCTTGCCGGCCGACATCTCCAGCTCCGGGTTCAGCCACAGCACCGGCTGCCCGCGATCGGCCGCGACGGGCTGCTCCGGATCGTCCAGCTCGGTTCCCGACACCTGCAGCTTGACCAGGTCCTTGGGCCAGCCGTCCAGCGGGACGGGCGGAAACACCCGCACCTGGGCGGACTTGCCGGTCACGGTGATCCCGGGCAGCGCCTCGGCCCGCCGCCACTCGGCGCCCCGGGCCCGCCGCACGACCTTCCGGATCCGGGCGTCCTCCCAGTCCCGCACGGGCTGGGCCCACTCCCCGTCCCCGACGGCCCGGTCGTCGCCCAGCAGGACGAGTACGGCCCGGGCAGCCGTCTCCAGCGCATCGGTCCGGGCAGGAGGGGCACTCCGCTCGATCCGGACGACGAGGGGCAGCACGAACTGGGGTGCCTCGTCGCGGGGGGTGCGCTCGGAGTGGAAGGGGCTGTCACCGGGGGACGCTGGAACATGGCTCACAACGCCCAACCCTAAAGGGCGCAGGGAACCGTGCGGCCGGCCGATCGCGTCTCGCACACCGGACTCATGATCAACCCCAACGGCGGGACCGGACAGAATCACCCCATGCAACGTGACCTACGGCTGATCGGCGTCGGCCGGCGCTACGGCTTCCGAGGCCCCTGGGTGTTAAGGGGCGTCGACCTCACGCTCACCCCGGGCACCCTGACCCGTATCGAAGGAGCGAACGGCACCGGGAAGTCCACCCTCCTGCGCCTCGTCGCCCGCCTGGACACCCCGAGCGAGGGCCGCGTCACCGGCCGCCCGCACACCGCCTACGTCCCGGAGCGGTTCCCCTCTGCGCTTCCCTTCACCGCCCTCGGATATCTGACGCACCTCGGCACGGTGCACGGACTGAGCCGAGGGAGCGCCCAACGCGCCGCAGGCAACCTGCTGGAGCAGTTCGGCGCCTCCGCCTACGCGACCACCCCCATGTCCCGTCTGTCCAAGGGCAGCAGCCAGAAGGTCGCGGTGGCCCAGGCCCTGCTCGCCGAACCGGAGCTGCTGGTGCTGGACGAGGCGTGGACCGGGCTGGACACGGACGCGCGGGCCGAGCTGGAACGTGCGGTGGCCGAGCGGACCGCCGACGGGGGTGCCGTCGTCTTCGTGGACCACGACCCGCGCCGCCTTGCCGGGGCGCCCGACGCGACGTACGCCGTCGTCGGGGGCAGCCTCGAACGCCGTACGGACAACGGGAGTTCACCGGAAGCGGTCACCGGACCGGTCACCCTCGTCGTCGTACAGGGCCCGCCGGGCCGGCAGCTGCCGGCCGACGCGGCGCAGACCGTCGCCGCCGCGGCGGAGCCCACCCCCGGCACCCACCGCCTCACCGTCCCCGCCTCCCACTCGGACGTCCTCCTGCGCGCCCTGCTGACGGCCCGCCCGTCCTGGCACGTGGTGAGCGTCGGACCCGACGGCACCAACCCACCCGACCCCGGAAGCCGCTCATGACCGCTCTCCTGCGCTACCAGGCCGACCTGCTCGTGCGCTCCCAGCGCTGGCTGGCGCCGGTGATCCTGTACGCCGCCTTCCTCGGGATCAGCGTGCAGAGCGGCCAGCCGGTGCTCGACTCGCTCGGCTACGCGGCGGCCGGCCTGCTGCCGGTGGCCGCCTGGCTGGTGCGCATCTGTGTGACGGGAGAGCCCGACGCCGCCCGTGCCTGCGTCGAGGCGGCGCGCGGCCCCGCCCGCGCCCACCTGGCCTGCCTGCTGACGGCGCTGCTCAGCTCGGCGCTGCTCGGTGTGGCCGCGACCCTGATCGTGACGCTGATCAGCGCCCCGACGAGCAACGGCCACCGGATCCACGTCCCACCGCTCAGGGCAGGCGCGGCCGGACTCCTGGCCGCCCTCGTCTGCGCCCTGCTGGGCAGCGCCGTCGGCGCGCTCACCAACCGGCCGCTGCTGCGCTCCACCGGCCGTGCGGTGCCGGCGATGCTGCTGGCCGCGCTGCTGTCGGTGGTGCTCGCGGGCTCCCCGGCCCAGGCCGCGGTCAGCGACCTGGTGACCGGTTCGCAGTCGGGCCGGGTCCCGGTGCCGCTGCTGCCGCTGGCCGGGGCTGCCCTCGTCGCCGCCGCGGCCTTCGCGACGGCGAGCGCACTCACCGCCCGCCGGTCACCCTGAGCAGGAGGCGCGCCGCACTTCCCGCCGCCCCCGCTCCCGGCTTCGGAGCGGGGCCCCATGGCGTACGGCGGGCCGTCGGCCTCCCGGGGCCGGATCACTTCACCGACCGTGGCAGGAGTCCCCGCCCTCATGACCTCGGCGCGGGACGGTCACCGGTGGCCGTTCGTCTCTCCGATCAGCTCGGAGACCTTCACGAACCGGTAGCCCTGCTGGCGCAGTTCGGGCACGACCGCGCGCACGACCCGTTCGGTCGTCGGGGCGGCACTGCGGGTGCAGTGCATGATGACCACCGAGCCGGGCTTCACCCCGTCCAGGACCTGCCGGACGACCGCGTCGGCGTCCGTGGCGAACGCGTCTCCGCTCACCACGTCCCACTGCACCGCGGTGACCCCGGTCCCGCTGAGCGCGCGCAGTGCCTGACGGTCGTAACAGCCGCCCGGGAAGCGGAAGTACGGCAGCGGGTTGGGTACGCCCGCCTTGCGGAGCGAGGCGTACGTCCGCTCGACCTCCGTCTTCATCCGGTCCGCGGCGACGGTCGGCAGGCCGTAGCAGTCGCTCGTGAACGCGTAGTGGCTGTAGGAGTGGTTGGCGACCTCGAACTGCGGGTCGTGGCCGAGGGATCGGGCCTGGGCCGGGTACTGCTCGGCCCACCGGCCGGTCATGAAGATGGTCGCCGGGACCTTCAGTGTGCGCAGTGTGCCGATGAGGTCCGGGTTGTCGAAGTGCTCGCCGGCGGCGGCGCGGGGCCCCTCGTCGGCGGTCATGTCGGCGTCGAAGGTCAGCGCGACGGTCTTGCCCAGGGTGCGGGGACCGTGCTCGAACACCGGGGTAAGGCCGCCCGGGCCAGGGGTGAGCACGGGCGGACGGGCGGTGGACGGGGAGTCGGAGGCGGCGGGCCTGGCAGGGGCCGGGCGCGCCGCGTCTGGGGTGCCCGCGGTACCGCAGGCGGCGAGTGCCGCGCCCAGGGCGCAGACGGCGGTGACACGGAGTGTTACTGGGTTCACGGTATGAAAGTAGTATTAATTGCTCGGGTATGCGGTGGTATGTCCGTCCGTATGGCGGTACCGTCGCCCGCGATGTAGGCCGAGGGAGGGGCGGGTGACAGGTCCTAGCGTCCGTACCGGCCGGTCAGGGTGCCCTTCGCGAGGGTGTGGCCGGACAGGGCCTGCAGGAGGTCTCCGGGGGTGGCGGTGGGGGCGAGGCCCGGGCGGCGGTCGGTGGCATAGACCGTGAGCACATAGCGGTGCGGGCGGTCGCCCTTCGGCGGGCACGGGCCGCCGTAGCCCGTCCCCCCGAAGCCGTTGCGGCCTTCGGCCGCCCCCGCCGGATGCTGGCCGGCGGTGAGATGCGTGGTGCCCGGGTCGATGTCCCACGCCAGCCAGTGGGTGAAGGTGCCGCGCGGGGCGTCGGGGTCCTGGAGCAGGAAGGCCAGCGAGGCGGTGTGCGCGGGTGCGCCGGTTACCGCGAGCGGCGGCGAGACGTTCTCGCCGTCGCAGGTGTAGCGCTGCGGGATGGTGCCGGCGTCGGCGTACGCGGGACTCGTGACCGTGAGCCGGTGGGCGGCGCCAGGAGAGGAGGCCGAGGGGGCGGAGGAGGAGTCGGACGCCGGGCCGTTGCCCTTCCCGCACCCCGCTACGACGGCCATCGCGGCCACGGCGATCAACCAACCCATGCGCATGCCCGGCACGCTAGCCGGAACGCTGCCCTCCGTCACTGTTCGGCGCGGGTTGCTGCTGGCCCCTTTCCAAGAAGTGCAGCAGTTCCACCGGGATGGGCAGGACCAGCGTGGAGTTCTTCTCGGCCGCCACCGCCATCACCGTCTGCAGCAGCCGGAGTTGGAGCGCGGTCGGTGTGTCGGCCATCTGCTGGGCCGCCTCGGCGAGCTTCTTCGAAGCCTGCAACTCGGCGTCGGCGTTGATGATCCGGGCCCGGCGCTCCCGGTCGGCCTCGGCCTGACGGGCCATGGACCGCTTCATCGTGTCCGGCAGGGACACGTCCTTGATCTCCACCCGGTCGACCTGGATGCCCCAGCCGATGGCCGGGCTGTCGATCATCAGCTCCAGGCCCTGGTTGAGCTTCTCCCGGTTGGAGAGCAGATCGTCCAGGTCGCTCTTGCCGATGATCGAGCGCAGCGAGGTCTGTGCCATCTGCGAGACCGCGAACTTGTAGTCCTCGACCTTTATCAGGGCGCTCACCGCGTCGACCACCCGGAAGTAGACGACAGCGTCCACGCGCACGGTGACGTTGTCGCGGGTGATGCCCTCCTGGGCGGGGATGGGCATGGTCACGATCTGCATGTTGACCTTGTGCAGGCGGTCCACGAACGGGATCACCAGGTTCAGACCCGGATTGCGTGTGTCGTTCGTGACCCGTCCGAGCCGGAACAGCACACCCCGCTCGTACTGCTTGACCACCCGCGCTGCCATCGCGAGGTACACGAGGCCGACGGAACCCAGCGCGGCGGCGGCGCCCAGCAGCTCCTGGAGCATGATGACCTCCTCACCGAGAGGCCTGCGTCGTTCTGTCCGCTGCTGTAACGATATGCCTGGCGTGGGGCGGAAGCCATGGGCGGCGCCCCCAGAGGGCTCCGCCCCTTGCCTCCTTGGCCTCTGCCCCTGGTTCCTTGGCCTCTGCCCTTGGTTCCTTGGCCTCCGCCCCTGGTTCCTTGGCCTCTGCCCATGGCTCCCTGGCCTCCGCCCACCCACCACCCGACTCGGTTGGCCGGGAGGCGGGGGAGGAAGGGGCCGATCCGGTTGGCCGGGAGGCGGGGGAGTAAGGAGCCGATCCCGTTGGCCGGGAGGAGGAGGGGGCCGATCCGGTTGGCCGGGAAGCGGGGGAGAGAGGGGAGCGACTCGGTGGGCCGAGAAACGGGGGTGGACCGACTCGGTGGGCTGGGATGTGGGGGCGGGCCGGGTCGGTGGGCTGGGATGTGGGCGGGCCGGGTCGGTTGGCCGGGATGCGGGTTGGGCCGACCCGGTTGGCTGAACGTGGGGCGGCCCGGTTCGGCGGGTCGGATCCGGGTGGGCTGGCTCGGGTTGGTGTGTGGGAGGTGGGCCGGACCGACTCGTGGGCCGGGAGGTGGGCGGCCTGGGGCGGCCCGGTTGGCCGGGAAGTGGGGCGGCCCGGTTCGGCGGGTCGGATGCGGGTGGGCCGGCCCAGCTCGGGTGTAAGAGGTGGGCCGGCCCGGGTTGGAGTGTGTGAGGGGTGGGCCGGCTCGGGTTGGAGTGTGAGGGGTGGGTCGGCCCGGGTTGGTGTGTGGGTGGTGGGCCGGCTCGGGTTGGAGTGTGAGGGGTGGGTCGGCCCGGGTTGGTGTGTGGGTGGTGGGCCGGCTCAGCTCGGGGTGTGAGGGGTGGGTCGGCCCTATGGGGTTGGTGGTTGTTCCGGTGAGGTGCCGTTAGGGCGCCGTTGTCCTTGCTGCTTCTCTCGGGGGCGCCGGGGCGGTGACCCTCACCGGCTCCGTGCCGGTCGCGCTGTGGCGTTCGGCCCAGTTCTCCAGGGCGGTGCGGCAGGCGTGGTCGAGGTGGTGCAGGCCGGAGAGGTCCAGGCGGACCGGGCGGTCCTGGGGCAATGACTCCAGGCTGTCCAGGATCTTCGGCAGCCGCAGGAAGGTCGCGTTGCCCGACAGATACGCCTCGATGGGACCGGCGCCCTTGTCGACGACCTCCAGCCGCAGGTGCGAGGCCTCCCAGGCGGTCTTGACGACCGCCAGGGCCAGCCCGATGAGCACGCCCTCGAACATGCTGACCGCAACGATCGACACGGCGGTGACGCCCAGGATCAGCGCCTCGCCGCGGTGGTCACGCCACAGCACGGCCAGCGCCCTGACCGGTACGAGCTTGGCGCCGGAGTAGACCAGGACGCCCGCGAGAGCCGGGATCGGGATGTAGGCGAGCACGCCGGGCAGCAGGGCGGCGAACAGCAGCAGCCAGACGCCGTGCAGCACCCGGGACGCCTTCGTACGGGCGCCCGCCTGCACATTGGCCGCGCTGCGCACGATCACCGCGGTCATCGGCAGCGCGCCGAGCAGCCCGCAGATCGCGTTGCCCGCGCCCTGGGCCACCAACTCCTTGTTGTACTGGGTGCGAGGACCGTTGTGCAGCCGGTCCACGGCCGCCGCGCTGAACAGCGACTCGGCGGACGCGATCAGCGTGAAGGCGACGACCGTACCTAGTACCCCGACCCCAGCGAGGTCGGCGAAGGCGCTCAGCGGTGGCGGCTGGACGGCACCCAGCAGCCCCTTCACCTCGACGGTCGCCACCGGCAGGCTCAGCACCAGTGCGGAGAGCGTGGCGAGGCCGACCGCGGCGAGCGGACCGGGCACCGTACGCAGCTTCGCGGGCGCATGTTTCCACAGCACCAGGATCGCGACGGTGCCCGCACACAGGGCCAGCGAGGCGAGCGCCTTCCCGTCGCCCAGGGCGTCCAGGAACGCGCCCGGCAGCCCGGCCATCTTGCCGAGGCCCGAGTCGGGGGCCTTCGCCGCCATGGCCGGGTACAGCTGACCGGCGATCAGGACCAGGCCGATCCCGGCCAGCATGCCCTCGACGACCGAGACCGAGATGGCCCGGAAGTACCGGCCCAGCCTCAGGACGCCCATGAGGATCTGAAGGAGTCCGGTGACGAGCACGACGGCCCCGAGCACCGGTAGTCCGAACTCCTTGACCGCCTCGAAGACGAGCACGGTCAGCCCGGCGGCCGGACCGGACACCTGGAGGCTGCTGCCGCGCATCAGCCCGGTGACGAGTCCGCCCACGATGCCGGTGACGAGCCCGAGCTCGGCCGGCACCCCGGAGGCGACGGCCACGCCCACGCACAGCGGGAGCGCGACGAGGAAGACGACGAGGGAGGCGGCGAAGTCCTGCCTGAGATGGGGGAAACGGGATATGAGAGTGCTCTTCATCGGCGCGCTCACAGGGCTTCGAAGGTGTCGGTCTGCGGTCGGTGCGCGCGTACGGCACCGGTGTGGACCTCGTAGTACCAGGCGTGCAGACCGAGCTGACCCTGCGCCAGCCGGCGCTCGATGCACGGGTACGCGCGCAGCCGCAGCAACTGGGTCAGGACATGGCTCTGGACGCCTTCGGCGACCTCCGGGTCCTCGGCCGCGCCGGCCGGGCGCGGGGTGGCGTGCGCCAGCCAGTCGCGCACGGCGGGTACGGCGGTCAGGTCGTCGCCGCGCACCAGCGCGCCGACGGCGCCGCAGTGCGAGTGGCCGCAGACGACGATGTCGCGGACGCCGAGCACCTCCACGGCGTACTCGATGGTGGCGGCCTCACTGGTGGGGTGCTGTGAGGTGTAGGGCGGGACGATGTTGCCCGCGGTGCGCAGCTCGAACAGCTCGCCGGGGCGGGCGCCCGTGATCAGGGCGGGGACGACCCGGGAATCGGAGCAGGTGATGAACAGCACCTGCGGGGACTGGCCTTCGGCGAGTTTGGCGAACTCCTCAGGGCGCTGTCCGAACGTACGGGCGTTGTCGATGAGGGGCTGCATGATCTGTGAATTCCTCCTGGCGCGCCTGACCGGCGCGTCGGGCTTGCACGACGTTCGTGGGGGAGGAGCCGGCTCTCAGCAGCGGAAGACCTGAAGCGCTGCCGGGGAGTGGGCTCTGGAGGATCTCGTGGTGCTGTGGTGCGAGGCACCGGATGCGTCCGGTGTCTGCGGGGCGGCCGTCTGCCGGGATATCGGCGGGCGCTCCAGCGCCCACCCGCAGGCGGAGCCGCGCTGCCGGTCGCGCAGGTGCTGGGCCCCCGCGGGCTGCTGTGTGCAGCCGCCGTCGCGGAGTGTGTCCGCCCCGTTGCGCATGGTGTTCGCGGGGAGTGCGGTTCCGGATGTGGCTTTGGCCTTCGCATGACCGAGCGTGTGCGCGGATGCGAAGGTTCCCGTGGGTGCGAAGAACTGCAGGGCGAGCAGAGCGACGGCAAAGAGGGTGATCACCGCCCGGGCCGTGGTACCTCGGAACATGTGCCCCCCTTCCGGAAGTTCACGCCTCTTGCCCGCGCCAAGCATTGGTCAATGGATGGTCAAGAAACACGTTAACCCTGCAAAGTCCTTTGCAGGGTTAACTGGGCGTTACGAACCCCAGAGAGCGTGAAAAGTGCTGGTCGCATGGCGCGATCCAGCCCTTGACCCGCGGGGCGTTGATCGGCTATCGGGAGTCGGCTAGGAGCCGACGAGACCCTTGGCGTCCCGGGCCAGGGCGGTGAGCCGGGATATCGCGCGGAAGTACTTCTTGCGGTAGCCGCCGTTCAGCATCTCCTCGCTGAACAGCCGGTCGAACGGCAGCCCGGAGGCGAGCACCGGGACCTCACGGTCGTACAGGCGGTCCGCCAGCACCACCAGCCGCAGCGCCGTGGACTGGTCCGGAACCGGCTGCACGTCGGTGAGGCACACCGCCGTCACCCCGTCGGTCAGGGCGCCGTACCGGCTCGGATGGACCCGGGCCAGGTGGTCCAGCAGATGCGGGAAGTCGTCCAGCGAGGCGCCCTCGGTGGCGTACGCCGCCTTCGTCACCTCTTCGTCGGTGAACGGCGCCGGAGCCTCGGGCAGGCCGCGGTGGCGGTAGTCCTCGCCGTCGATGCGCAGCGGGCGGAAGTGGGCGGACAGGCCCTGGATCTCGCGCAGGAAGTCGGCCGCCGCGAACCGGCCCTCGCCGAGCTTGCCGGGCAGCGTGTTGGAGGTGGCCGCGAGCGCCACGCCCGCCTCGACCAGCTTGCCGAGCAGCGTGGAGACGAGCACGGTGTCGCCGGGGTCGTCCAGCTCGAACTCGTCGATGCACAGCAGACGGTGGCCGCTGAGCGTCTGCACGGTCTGCTGGAACCCGAGCGCACCGACCAGGTTGGTCAGCTCCACGAAGGTGCCGAACGCCTTGAGCGCGGGCTCGGCCGGGGTGGCGTGCCACAGGGAGGCGAGCAGATGGGTCTTGCCGACGCCGTAGCCGCCGTCCAGGTAGACGCCGCGGGGGCCGGCCGGGGTCTTGGGCGCCTTGGCCCGGCCGAAGCCGAACAGGCCGCGCCGGCCGGCGCCGGAGGCGTGCGCGCCGCCGAGCCCGGCGGCGAAGCCCTCCAGAACCTGTACGGCCTCGATCTGGCTGGGCTGGTTCGGGTCCGGGATGTAGGTGGCGAAGCGGACCGAGTCGAAGCGCGGCGGCGGCACCATCTCGGCGACCAGACGGTCCGCAGGGACGTGCGGCTCGCGGGCGCACAGGGACTGAGGGCCCGCATCGGGCAGGGGGCCGGAACCGGGAGCGGCGGTGGAGGATGACACGGCTATCCATGCTAAGCGCCGTGTCACACTGCACGTCATGCGACGCCTGTTCCCTGTGACCGACCAGACACCAGCCCGCGCCCTCGGCGGGGGCGCGGAGGGGGCGGAGGTGAGGGGGGCGACCGGTGCCGCCGGGGCTCATGCCCCGGGTGACTCCGCACGGAATGCCGGGGTTCATGCCCCCGGTGGCTCCGCAGGGCACGCCGGGGCCGGTGCCCCGGTGGACCGGGAGTGGAGCCTGGCCGAGCTGGCCGTGGCGTATGCCTACCCGGAGCCGGAAGCCGGCGCCCCGCGGTCGTGGCTGCGGGCCAACATGGTCTCGACCCTCGACGGCGCCGCCCAGCACGAAGGGCGCTCCCAGCCCATCTCCAGCGCGGCCGACATGCGCATCTTCGGCACGCTGCGCGCGCTCGCGGACGTGATCGTGGT
>NZ_JBFAET010000177.1:0-18841 GCF_040642095.1 Streptomyces sp. NPDC020362 | reverse complement strand
GGGGTGGGGTTCGTCGCTGCCGCCGCGGGTGGGGGGGGGCCCGGGGGTGAGCGCCCGGGGGCCGGCCCTTTTCCGGCTGCGTTCCCTCGTTCAGGTTTCTTACCAGGCTCTCTTACCCGTGTGGTCTACCGACGGTGAGAAGCTCTTACCCACCGTACGTACTGTCGGGTGCCATCCGCCGCGGCCCAGGTGCGCCGCGCCTTTGTGTGACGTCTGCCACTCATCACCCTGTGTGGGGCAACCGCTTCCCTCCGAAGCCCGTCTAACAAATTGCGATTGAGGCGATACGGGGTAAATGTTCCGTTGACAAGGGGGAAACGTGACCGTCGTGACGCAGCCTGATGTGAGTGTGATCATCGGGGCGTACGAAGCGATGCCGTACCTGGTCGAGTGCCTGGCGTCGGTCGAGGCACAGACCATCGACCCGGCACGCATGGAGGTCATCGCGGTCGACGACGGCTCGACGGACGGCACGGGGGAGTACCTGGAGGAGTTCGCGGACCGCGCTCCCATGCAGGTCACCGTCATCCGCCAGGAGAACTCCGGCGGCCCCAGCGGCCCGCGCAACGTGGGCCTCGGCAAGGCGGCCGGGCGCTACGTCTTCTTCCTCGACGCCGACGACCGGCTCGGGCCCGAGGCCCTGGAGCGCATGGTCGCCATGGGCGACAAGAACGGCACCGACGTGGTGCTCGGCAAGGTCGAGGGCATCAACCGCATCCCGCCGAAGTCGATGTGGGGCAAGACGCTGGACCGTACCGACGTCTTCTCCTCCAACATCAAGTTCACGCTCAGTGCCCAGAAGCTGTTCCGCCGCGCGCTGCTGGAGAAGCACGGCATGCGCTTCGACGAGTCCCTGTGGACCGGCGAGGACGCGCTGTTCACGCTGGAGGCCTATCTGCGGGCCGACGGCGTCTCGGTGGTCGCCGACTACCCCTGCTACTACCTGGTCGGCCGGGAGGACGGCAAGCACGTCACGAAGACCGGCAGCTACACCCTCCGCTTCGACTCCGCGCGCGCCCTGATGAAGCTGATCGAGGACATGGTCCCGGCCGGGCCGAAGCGTGACACCCTCATGATCCGGCCCTTCCTCATCACCCTGCTGCCGCAGTTCGGGCCCAAGTTCCTCGCGGACAGCGAGGAGGTCCGCCGGCGCAAGTTCGAGCTGGCCGAGCCGCTGATGGACGCCTACTGGACGCCCGGCGTGGCCCGCGGCCTGAAGGTCCACGAACGGCTCCGGCTGCACCTGGTGGCCCTGCAGCGGGCCGACCTGCTGCTGGACGTCGTGAAGTTCGTCAAGGCGAAGAAGCAGGCCGCCGCCCTCCTGGAGAAGCGCGGCACCCGCGTCTACCTCGTCTACCCGCACTTCCGGTCCAGGGAGGCCGGCATCGCCGACGACATCTACCTCGCCGAGCCCCGCGAGGCCCGTGCCTTCCCGGGGTACCGCGAGGCCGCCGCCAACTCCTTCCTGCGCCGGGCCCTGCGCAAGGTGCGCCGGACGCTGTCGGCCAGGAAGTTCAAGGCGGCGGCGGCCTGACGGCTCGTCGGAGCCCGGGGGTCTACTGCTTGCCCGACTGCAGCGCCCGCCGCAGCGGCCGGCCCACCACCCGGCGGGCGCGCCGGTAGACGGAGGCGGCGGGCGCCGGGACCGCCTCCCTGGTCTTCCTGGCCCGCGCCAGCTCCCGCCTCAACCGGGCGTTGTCCTGCGTGAGTTCGCCGACCTGGCTGTGCAGCCAGCCGAACCGGCTGCTGAGAGCGGCCAGGTCGGTGTCGTTCCACGGGCGTACACCCGGCGGGAACGGCAGCGACCGCATCCGCTCCTCGAAGGCTGCGCCGCCGTCGCCGTGCGTGAAGGTGTTCGGCAGGCCGTTCCTGTCCAGGAAGGCCGTGAACCGCTCGAAGCGCTCCGCGTGGCCGCCCGTGAGGCCGCTCAGGTCCGCCTGCTCGTACAGCCGCGCCGGGTCCGCCGCCGCGGGGTCCTTGGCGACCCGGTCGAGGCGCAGGTGCGGGATCTCGAAGTAGCGGCACAGCTCCAGCGTGCGCGAGTCGCCGCACAGCACCGTCGCGGGCGTTCCCGCGAGCAGCGCCGCGATGTTGCCGTGGATGCGGGAGCCGAAGGAGAAGTCGAAGGAGCGCAGGTCGTCGATCCAGGTGGCCGGGTCGACGTACACCCGCACCCTGCCCTCCCGGTACATCGGGTGGTCCGGGTGGGTCGGCATCGCGGTCACCCGGGCGTTCGGGTCCGTGACATCCCGCCAGTGCAACTGCCGTGCGTCGCTGAGGTTCTGGCCGACGAAGCACAGGTTCGGGTAGCGCTCGTGGGTCCGGGCGATGATCTTGCCGAGACCCTGCTTCTGCACCGCGCTGTGCGAACCGTTGACCGCGATCCGGGACCCGGCCGTCACCTCGGGCACCCGCTTGCGCACGTCGAGTTCACGCCCGTGCATGAACAGCGACGGGCAGCCGATGACCTCCACGTCCCGGAAGCCGAGGTCCCTCAGGTACTGCTCGGTGAACTCGCCCCGCACGCCGATCGAGGCGCTGCGGTCCAGCACCGCGGAGCAGAACGCACGCACGGAGCGTTCCATGGGCTTCAGTCGTGCCGGGTCGTAGGTCACCCCGGTCTGGGCGCCGACCCCCAGCACCACCACGGGGATCCGGAGCCTGCCGATCAGCCGGGTCAGCCGCTTCAGTCCACCCTCGAACGAGGGGCGGAAGGCGTTGGCCAGCGGGACGACGAACGCGTCGTACTCCTCGTTGATCCGTGCGGCCGCGCTCACGTCCGTGGCCATGCCGTTCGAGACGACCTCGGTCCCCGGTGTCTCAAGGATCTTGTGTGCGGCGTCACTGAAGATCAGATTGCCCGCGTTCGTGGCGATGACGTCCCGGTGCAGAGCCTCCTCGACCGACAGGACGTCGTAGGGGCTCTTGCCGGATCTGAGCAGGATGCGCTTCGCGGGATGAACGGTAAGAGGCACAAAATTCAACTTATGTTTGGAAGGGTTTTAATTTCTATAGGCAACCAATGCAACCTTTTTGCCGTACGCGAACCGTGAGCAAACGGCTACGCCCCGCCTGTCCGGAGGCTGGACCGGCGCGCACCGCACGGCCCACTTCGCGTAGATTGCCGCACAGGCAGCCGGATGCGCGCGAGGGGACAGCAGGCAAGGTGGCAAGGGCAAGGCAGGCCGTGGGCGAGGCCCGCAGGATCGTCGTCAAGGTGGGCTCCTCGTCGCTGACCACCGCCTCGGGCGGCCTGGACGCCGACCGCGTCGACGCGCTGGTCGACGTCCTCGCCAAGAGCCGCAGCGGCGGGGAGAGAGAGATCGTCCTCGTCTCCTCGGGCGCCATCGCGGCCGGGCTCGCCCCGCTGGGCCTGCGCCGCCGCCCCAAGGACCTGGCCCGCCAGCAGGCCGCCGCCAGCGTCGGCCAGGGCCTGCTCGTGGCCCGCTACACAGCCTCCTTCGCCCGCTACGGCGTCCGCGTCGGCCAAGTCCTGCTCACCAGCGACGACATGAGCCGCCGCGCCCACCACCGCAACGCCTCCCGCACCCTCGACAAGCTGCTCGCGATGGGCGCCTTCCCCATCGTCAACGAGAACGACACCGTCGCCACCGACGAGATCCGCTTCGGCGACAACGACCGCCTCGCCTCCCTCGTCGCCCACCTCGTCCACGCCGACCTGCTGGTGCTCCTGTCCGACATCGACGGTGTCTACGACGGCGACCCCAGCAAGCCGGGCACCTCCCGGATAGCGGAGGTACGCGGCCCCGAGGACCTCGCCGGGGTCGAGATCGGCAGCGCGGGCAAGGCCGGCGTCGGCACCGGCGGCATGGTCACCAAGGTCGAGGCGGCCCGGATCGCGGCCGCCGCGGGCATCCCCGTGGTGCTCACGAGCGCCGTCCATGCGGCGGAGGCGCTCTCCGGCGGTGACACCGGCACCTACTTCCACCCCACCGGCAAGCGCTCCGCCGACCGGCTGCTGTGGCTGCAGCACGCCTCCACCCCGCAGGGCTCCCTCACCCTGGACGACGGCGCCGTCCGCGCGGTCGTCCAGCGGCGCACATCACTGCTGCCGGCCGGAATCGCCGCCGTGGAGGGCGAGTTCAGCGCCGGCGACCCCGTCGAGCTGCGCGACAGCACCGGACGAGCGGTGGCCCGCGGACTCGTCAACTTCGACGCCAAGGAGATCCCCCAGCTGATCGGGCGTTCGACCCGGGAGCTGGCGCGCGAGCTGGGCCCGGCGTACGAACGCGAGGTCGTACACAGGGACGACCTGGTCCTCCTGCACTCGTAACTCCTGTCAAACTGCCGGTAAATCGGGGCGTATGGAGCGCCCCGGTGGGGGACGTTCCGTAAAACCGCCACGCGGAACCCTGCGGCCTGCTCAACTTTGAGTCAGAGGCTTGTTGCCGGTACACGTTCCGTCAAGGGGCGTTGCGTGAAGGAGGCCGTCGTGAGACGAGTGCGCCCTGGGGCGGCGTCCCGCGGTGCTCTGACGAGCGTCGCGGCCGGGGACACCTACCAGGACTACGAGGAGCCCAAGGACCTGCCCCGCCTGTGGCACGTCACCCTCAGCGTCTCCGGGCAGAAGGTCGCGCTGCCGGACCTGCGGCGCGCCCTGGAACAGCTCGCCCACGACCATCCCTTCCTGCTGACCAGCAGATACGCGAGCGACCACGCGGAGATCCGGTACTGGGAGGAGGCCCGCGACCTGCACGACGCGGCCGCCGTCGCCCTGCGCCTGTGGGGCGAGCACCGGCAGAGCGCCGGACTGCCGCCCTGGGAGATCGTCGGCCTGGAGGTCATCGACCGCGAGACCTACCACCAGCGCATCGCCGACGGCTACGGACCCGCGCCCGCGACGCCTGTGGGAGTGCATCCGTTCTGAATCCGCAGGGGCGAATCCTCAGGGCTGAGTCCCTCCGGACCTGCAGCGTCGCTCCGGACCTGCAGCGTCGCTCCGGACCTGCAGCGTCGCTCCGGACCTGCAGCGTCGCTCCGGACCTGCAGCGTCGCTCCGGACCTGCAGCGTCGCTCCGGACCTGCAGCGTCCTTCCGGATGTGCGGGCGTCGTTCCGGATGTGCAGCGTCCTTCCGGATCTGCAACGGTGCGTCCTTCCCGCCGGGGGTGGCCCTGTCTGCCGAGGGTGCACCTCTGATTCCGGACGAGGCGACCGCCCGGATGCAGAGCCGCAGAGATCCGTCCCTTTTGACCCGTCTCGCGGTGTGGGACGACGGCTGAACCGCCCCGCACCGCGCACTACCCTTCCCCCATGACCACGCTCTCGCCGTACGACTCGATGTCCCCGGTCACCCAGGCCGCCTACCGGGCCAAGGCCGCAGCCGCCGACCTCGCGCCGCTCCCGCGCGCCGTGAAGGACGACGCGCTGCTCGCCATCGCCGACGCCCTGGAGGTCCGGACCGGCGAAATCGTCGAGGCCAACGCCAAGGACGTGGCCAAGGCCCGGGCGGCCGGCACCAGCGAGGCCATCGTCGACCGGCTCACCCTCACCCCCGAGCGGGTCCGCGCCATCGCCTCCGACGTCCGCGACGTCGTGAAGCTGCCCGACCCGGTCGGCGAGGTCGTCCGCGGCTCCACCCTCCCCAACGGCATCGACCTGCGCCAGGTCCGCGTCCCGCTCGGCGTGGTCGGCATCATCTACGAGGCCCGCCCGAACGTGACGGTGGATGCCGCCGCCCTGTGCCTGAAGTCCGGAAACGCGGTGCTGCTGCGCGGCTCGGCCTCCGCGTACGAGTCGAACACCGCCCTGGTCCGGGTCATCCGGGACGCCGTCGGCGGGGCCGGGCTGCCCGCCGACGCCGTACAGCTGGTGCCGGGGGAGAGCCGCGAGTCCGTGCGCGAGCTGATGCGCGCCCGCGGCCTGGTCGACGTCCTCATCCCGCGCGGCGGCGCCTCCCTGATCCAGACCGTGGTCAGCGAGTCGACCGTGCCCGTCATCGAGACCGGCACCGGCAACTGCCACGTCTACGTCGACGCCCAGGCGGACATCGCGACGGCGATCGAGATCCTGATCAACTCCAAGGCCCAGCGGGTCAGCGTCTGCAACGCCGCCGAGACCCTCCTGGTCCACCAGGACATCGCCCCCGAGTTCCTGCCGCGCGCCCTCGACGCCCTCGCCTCGGCCGGTGTGACGGTCCACGCCGACGAGCGGGTCCTCGCCTATGCCAAGGACTCCAAGGCCACCGTGGTCGAGGCGACCCCGGAGGACTGGGAGACCGAGTACCTCTCCTACGACATCGCCGCCGCGGTCGTGGACTCGCTGGACAAGGCGGTCGAGCACATCCGGCTGTGGACCTCCGGCCACACCGAGGCCATCGTCACCACCTCCCAGCAGGCCGCCCGCCGCTTCACCCAGCTGGTCGACTCCACCACGGTCGCCGTGAACGCCTCCACCCGCTTCACCGACGGCAGCCAGTTCGGTTTCGGTGCCGAGATCGGCATCTCCACCCAGAAGCTGCACGCCCGCGGCCCCATGGGCCTGCCGGAGCTGACCAGCACGAAGTACATCGTCACCGGCGACGGGCACGTACGGCGCTGAACCACCCGTTCGGGCCGGCAGTACCCTCCCGGCCGGTTCGTCCGAAAAGGCGTCTCACCTGACGGATGAATTTCCATACCGTCTGCCCAAATTGACCCCCCAGGTCTACTCTGGATCCGTGCCGGAGGACGTGGGGGGCACGCCGTTCCCTGACGGCTGGGAGCCCGACGACGACCACGACCACGGGGTGTCGGACGATGAGTTCGCCTCCGTGGTCTTCGACGAGGCCTTCGTACGTGCGGCCGTGGTGCACGAGCCGACCGCGGTCGAGCGCCTCCTGGCCGCCGCGCAGGCCAGAGCCGAGGCCTCCGAGGCAGAGGCCCGCCGTGCCCACGCCCGAGGCGAGCCCTACGACGACGGGTACGTCCCCGAGGGGACCGGTTTCGGCCAAGATCGGGACGACGACGAGCTGGACGACACCTACGTCCTCGGCGACCACCGCGGCCCCTTCGGCAAACAGGTCCGCTGGCACCGGCCCGTCGCCTGGATCCTCGCCCTCGTGATGGGGATCGGCATGGTCGCCCTGGCCTTCGCCGCGGTCTACCGGGGCGCCTCCTCGAACACCCGCGACCGGGTGCCCGCCCCCGCTTCGACAGGTCTGGAGCAGGGCAGTGTCGCGGCGCCCTCCGTTTCCGCCGACACATCCCAGCCGGCGGTCTCCGCGACCCCGAGAACGCCCTGAACGCCCCGGCACCCTCCTGGTGAGAACCTGTCAGAAGTTGTCGCGTAGCAGGGCGTTTACCTGAGGCCCGCGAGACCTACTCTGAAAGTATGGGCGGGCCTGGAGACCCACCGGAGGGGACACCCGAGGGCGCCCCCGGTGGTGCAGAGGACGAGTACCGATCCGTCGTGTTCGACGAATCGTTCGTCCGGGCTGCCCGCCTCCAGGAGTACTCCGCGCAGGAGCGCATGGCCGACCACGCGCCCGCCGTCCGCCGCCGCCCGCCCCTGCACCGGGGGCTGACCCGCCAGCTCCTGATCCTCGCCGTGCTGATCGCCGTCGCCTTCGGCACCGCGATCTACATGAGCGTCCGCCACCCCTACGGCTCCCCGCAGGCCCGGCGCTCCGCAGAGCCGCTGCGGATGAGCGTCATCCCGCTCGCCCCGCAGGGCAAGGTGCCCGGTGCCGTCGATGCCGAGGCCCTGTACGCGCACAGCCCCGCCCGCGAGTTCGAGGTCGGCGCCGCGGGGATCCCGCTGCCCGCCACCCGCAGCACCGTGCACTTCTCCGACAGCCAGGTCACGGCCGCCCTGAGCAGCGCCAGGAACTACCTCGTCCGCTCCTCCCTCGACCCCGACGTACTCGCCGGACGCCAGGTCCGCTCCGCCCGGTCCCTGATCGATGCCGACCAGCTCGACCAGTTCGACCAGAGCTTCGACCGCCCCGCGGCGGACGGCCGGCACAGCCCCACCGGCTGGGTGGTCCGCCTCGATCCCTCCCGCGCCCGGCTCGCCGACGACAAGATCCGGGTCCAGGGCACACTGCAGGCCGCCGAGACCGACTCGGCCACACTGGAGGTCAGCGCCGACACGATCTTCGTCTACGCGCTCCGCCCGGCCGGCGCCGCCACCGACGCCCGGGCGTCCCTGTTCACCGTCCGCCGTCGGCTGACCTTCCGCTTCGACCGCGACAACCTACGGGTGGGCCAGCTCCAGCTGGTCAGCTCCTACGCCCAGGCGGGCCCCCTGTCCTGCGCCGAGGACGCCACCTCCTACCTGCGCCCCCTCCTCTTCGACCAGACGGCCCGCACGGGCGCCCCCGCCGGCACCAATCCCTACGCGACGGACAGCGCGGCGTCCCTGTGCGGCACGCTCGCCGCTGACGCCCAGCCGACGGGGTGAGGGGGCGCCGGGTGCCGGGTGCCGGGTGCCGCGTCGGGCAGCCGGACGGCGCGGGCGGGTTGCGGGTGTGGGCGGGCCGAGGACACGGACGGGCTGAGGGCGCTGGCAGGCTTGAGGGCGCGCGCCGGAGGCGTGGGGCGTTGGTACCGGGCGGTGGTGCGGAGGCGGTGGTGCCCCCGCCCGCAGCCGCCCCCCTGTCGCCCTACGGTGGCCTCTACTCCCCGTCGTCCCGGGTCTCCGAGTCCCCGGTCTCCGAGTCCCGGGTCTGCGTGTCGTGGGAGCCGTCCTTCGGGGGAGCCGGGCTGGTGAAGCCGTCGAAGCCACGGCGGACCCGGCCGCCCAGGCCGCCGGCGCCTCCCGCTATGTCCGTGACCAGCTTCATCAGCGGGTCCTTGGAGCTCTTCACATCGCTGGCATAGCTCGCGGCGGACTCGCGGAAGGAGTCGCCGACCGAGGTGTCCTTGTCCTCGCTGCGCCGCGGGTAGTGCCCGTCCATGATCCGCTGGAAGTCCCGGGACTCGGACCACTTCTTCAGCTCGGCCGCGCGCACGGTGGTGAAGGGGTGCGAGCGGGGCAGCACGTTCAGGATCTTCAGTACGGAGTCCCGCAGGTCGCCCCCGGAGTCGTACTCCTCGGCCTGCTCCAGGAACGCGTCCACATTCATCTCGTGCAGGTGATTGCCGCCCGCGATCTTCATCAGCCCCCGCATCGAGGCCCGCACGTCCTGTCCCACCAGCAGCCCCGCCCGGTCCGCGGACAGCTCCGACTTGCGGAACCACTCCCGCAGCGCCGTCACGAGCGCCATGATCGCGAGATTGCCCAGCGGAATCCAGGCGACCTTCAGCGCCAGGGTCGTCAGGAACAGCAGGATCGTGCGGTACACCGAGTGCCCGGACAGGGCATGCCCCACCTCGTGCCCGACGACCGCCCGCATCTCCTCCTCGTCGAGCAGCTCGACCAGGCCCGTGGTGACCACGATGATCGGCTCGTCCAGCCCGATGCACATCGCGTTCGGCTGCGGATCCTGCGTGACGTACATCGGCGGGACCTTCTCCAGGTCCAGGATGTAGCAGGCGTCCAGCAGCATGTCGTTCAGGTGCGAGAACTGCCGCTCCGACACCCGAACCGAGTCGGACAGGAACAAAAGCCTCAGGCTCCGCTCCGGAAGCAACCCGCTCAGTGCCTTGAAGACGGTGTCGAAACCGCTCAGTTTGCGCAGCGCCACCAGGGCCGACCGGTCGGCCGGGTGCTCGTACGCGCGCGAGGAGATCCCCGGGAAGCGCCTGCGCTGCCTGCTCGGCACGCGCTCGTGCCCGGTCTGCTCGCGGCCGTCGTCGGACATGTCTTCCCCCATGTGCGTGTCAGTGCCCACTGTGCCCCCGAGGCAGGGGCCAGCCTAGGCGGAGATACCGTGGACGGGCAGTACAGCCGAAGGAGTCCACGCCATGGAGCACCACCCCCCAGCCACCTGGCTGACCGAGGCCGCCACGAGTGCCGTCCAGCAGCACGGGGCGGGAAATCTGCTCCGCATCGTCCTGATCGTGATGATCCTTGGCTGCGCACTGACCGGATGGTTCCTGCTGCGCGGCTACAAGCAGAAGGACGACTGACAGGCGGCGAAAGTTCCCCGTCCGCGGCCCGCCCGCATCCCGGTCCCGCCCCAACGGCGGAGTCGGCGTGATCGCCGCCGGGCCGCCCGCATACGATGAGCCGACGTCTTTATCCCGCCCACACGCGATAGGTCCTGCCGAAGATGAGCTTCCACAGCGCCGCTGCCCAGTTGGTCACCCTCGCCGCCGAGGGCGAGGAGCACGGCGGTCACCACAACAGCCTGAACCCGGCCGTCACCGGCGGCAGCGCCTTCGTCATCCTGCTGCTGCTCCTGTGGATCACCACCCGCTTCAACCGCGACCGCTGACCCCTGACCCCGTCCCCCGCCGGGGCCCTCAGACCGGGCCGGTAGGGTCTGCACGCATGGGAGAGCAGGACATGCCTACCGGTCCGGCGGACGAGACGGCTGCACGAGCCGCCGACGCCGCTCACACCGCCGACCCGGCAGCCGGCACGGTGAGGACCTCGGTGTACGGCCCGGGCAGCGGCCCCGCCCACTTGGGCAAGCGCCGCCTCGGCGTCATGGGCGGAACATTCGACCCGATCCACCACGGACACCTCGTGGCGGCCAGTGAGGTCGCCGCGCAGTTCCAGCTGGACGAGGTCGTGTTCGTGCCCACCGGCCAGCCGTGGCAGAAGTCCCACCGCAAGGTCTCCCCGGCCGAGGACCGCTACCTGATGACGGTCATCGCGACTGCCGAGAACCCGCAGTTCTCCGTCAGCCGCATCGACATCGACCGCGGCGGCCCCACCTACACCGTGGACACGCTGCGCGATCTGCGCGCACTCAACCCCGACACGGACCTTTTCTTCATCACCGGTGCCGACGCCCTCGCCCAGCTGCTGACCTGGCGGGACTCGGAGGAACTGTTCTCCCTCGCGCACTTCATCGGCGTCACCCGCCCCGGTCACCATCTGACCGACCCCGGCCTGCCGGAAGGCGGCGTCTCGCTCGTCGAGGTGCCCGCCCTCGCCATCTCCTCCACCGACTGCCGTGCGAGAGTCGCCAAGGGCGAGCCCATCTGGTACATGGTGCCGGACGGAGTCGTGCGCTACATCGACAAGCGCGAGCTGTACCGCGGCGAGTGAGCCGAGAGGGGCTACCGGTGAACGACCGATACGACGCGGGGTACGGGAACGACCAGTACGAACTCGTCGGCTACGACGAGTACGGGCAGCCTGTGTACCGGCAGGTCCCCGCCCAGCAGCCGCAGCAGCGGACGTACGACCCGTACGCCCAGCAGGGCTACGGCTACGACCCGTACGCCACGGGCCGGCAGCAGACCGCGCCGTCCTACGACCCGTACGACACCGGTCAGCAGCCCCCTGCAGCGCCCCCGTACGACTCCTACGGCTCCCAGGCTCCCTACGACCCGTACGCCACCGGCACCCAGGGCACCGCCGCCCCGTACGACCCCTACGGGCAGACGGCCACCAGCGGCCAGCCGCCGCGGGTCGCCGAGCAGACCGCCCACATCCCGCAGCAGGCCGGTCCGGCCGAGGAGGCGCGGCCCCCGCAGGAGCCCGAGGAGAAGACGGCCCCGGGCGAACGGGACTACCGCACCGAGCAGTTCGCCTTCCTGGAGGAGCCGGACGGTGACTCCGAGGACGTCATCGACTGGCTGAACTTCACCGAGAACCGGACCGAGCGCCGCGAGGAGGCGCGCCGTCGCGCCCGCACCCGGATCGTCGCCCTCCTCGTCGTCCTCGCGCTCGTCGCCGTCGGCGGCGTCGGCTACCTCTGGTACGCCGGGAAGCTGCCTGGCCTGTCCACCTCCGGCTCCAAGGAGGACGCGGCGGCATCGGCGGGCGCCCAGAAGCGCGATGTGATCGTCGTCCACCTGCACAACACCGGCAAGGGCGGCACCTCGACAGCGCTGCTGGTCGACAACACCACCACCAAGCAGGGCACGACCGTCCTGCTGCCCAACTCCCTCGCGCTGAGCGACGACGACGGCTCCAATACGACCCTCGCCAAGTCGGTCGACGACGACGGCTCCTCCGGAACCCGCGACCAGCTGGACACCGTCCTCGGCACCAACATCCAGGGCACCTGGCGCCTGGACACCCCGTATCTGCAGAACCTCGTCGACATCGTCGGCAACATCGACGTCGACACCAATGCCGACGTCCCCGACCCGGACGCCAAGAAGAAGGGCACCTCCCCGCTCGTCCACCAGGGCAAGGGCCAGACCCTCAGCGGCAAGATGGCCGTCGCCTACGCCACCTACCGCGCCGCCGGCGAGTCCCAGAACGCCCAGCTGGAGCGGTTCGGGCAGGTCCTGCAGGGCGTGCTGCGCAAGGTCTCCTCCGATGCCGCGGACGCCACGGTCACCGTCCAGACCCTTGCGCAGATCCTCGACCCGCCGCTGACCGACAAGGACCTCGGCACCTTCCTCGCCAAGCTCGCCGACCTCGCCAAGGAGGGCGACTACAAGACGGCCCTGCTGCCCGTGGGGTCCGACGGCACACTGAGCGCTCAGACCAGCGACAGCGTGGTCAAGGACATCCTCGGCGGCACCGCCAAGAGCCCCGACGCGGGCTCCTCGGTCCGGGTCTCCGTCCAGAACGCCACCGGTGTGAAGGACGACACGGAGAAGGCTCGCGTGGTGCTCCTCAACGGCGGCTTCACCTTCCTGGAGGGCGGCACCGCGTCCGGCACCCGGACCACCTCCCAGGTGCTGTACTCCGATGCCGCGGCCAAGGCGAACGCCGCCGAGGTCGCCAAGACCCTGGGCGTGTCGGCCGGCGCTGTGACCAAGGGCACCGTCTCCTCCGGAGCCGACGTGTCGGTCGTCCTCGGCCGTGACTACAGGCCCTCCTCCTCCTGACAACGATCCGGGCACCCCACGTGCTGCCGTAATCACGTGGGGTGTGTCAGGTGGTCCGTGAGACCCTTGAAGCCAAGTGACCGCCTGACGGAAAGCCATGTAGTGACCGCCACCGACCGTTCCCTTGAGCTCATCAACACCGCCGCCCATGCAGCGGCCGACAAGCTCGCCCACGACGTCATCGCCTACGACGTCAGCGACGTGCTGTCGATCACGGACGCATTTCTGCTGGCCTCCGCGCCGAACGACCGCCAGGTCAAGGCGATCGTCGACGAGATCGAGGAGCGCCTGCTGAAGGACCTCGGCATCAAGCCGGTACGCCGCGAGGGCGACCGCGACTCCCGCTGGATCCTGCTCGACTACGTCGACATCGTCGTGCACGTCCAGCACAGCGAGGAGCGGGTCTTCTACGCCCTGGAGCGGCTGTGGAAGGACTGCCCCGAGATCGAGCTGCCCGCCGACGCCAAGGCCACCCGCGGCAAGGCCGAGGAGCACGCCAAGCTGCAGGCCGCCGAGGCCGCCGACGAACCGGGCGGGGAGTGGCGATGAGCGCCACCGGTGAGGTGAGCGACCGCAGGGGCCGGGGCCGCCGCATCATCCTGTGGCGGCACGGCCAGACCTCGTGGAACGTGGAGCGCCGCTTCCAGGGCACCACGGACGTCGAGCTGACCGATACCGGCATCGGCCAGGCCCGCCGCGCCGCGCGCCTCCTCGCCTCCCTGGGACCCGACACGATCGTCTCCTCGGACCTGCAGCGGGCGGCGCTCACGGCCGCCGAGCTGGCCGCTCTCACCGGTCTCGACGTCATCCGCGAGGAGGGCCTGCGCGAGACCTACGCGGGCGTCTGGCAGGGGCTGACCCACGAGGAGATCATCACCCGCTACGGCGAGCAGTACGCCGCCTGGAAGCGCGGCGAGGCGGTCCGCCGCGGCGGCGGCGAACTGGAGACCGAGGTCGCCGACCGCGCCGCCCCCATCGTGCTGCGGCACGCCGAGAAGCTGCCCGAGGACGGCACCCTCGTGGTGGTGAGCCACGGCGGCACCATCCGCACCACCATCGGCCGTCTCCTCGGCCTGGCGGCCCACGACTGGGAGAGCCTCGGCGGCCTCTCCAACTGCTGCTGGTCCGTGCTCGGAGAGGGCGCCCGAGGCTGGCGTCTGCTGGAGCACAACGCGGGCACCCTCCCGGAGCCCGTCCTCGGCGACGACGACTGAGCCGCAGAAGGGCCCGCCGTTTCCGGTCCGGTACCCGGATTTCACTTTCCGGCAGGTCACAGGCTAGAGTTCTTCTTGTTCGCCCCGCGGAGCGGGAAGAACGCGAGGGGCTATAGCTCAGTTGGTAGAGCGCCTGCATGGCATGCAGGAGGTCAGGAGTTCAATTCTCCTTAGCTCCACTGATCGACACTCTGTTGAGTTGTCAAAGATCGGTGATGAGAATCCCGTCCCCTCAGGGGGCGGGATTTTCTGCATTCCATCGCCGGATGATCTCCGTGGCCTCCCCGTCCGTCGGCGGCCACAGCTGCTGTCTCCGCTCCCTCAGCAACGCGACCTTCGTACGCGCGTCCTCGTCCGTCGGCGTGTAGACCACGATCCGGCACTCGGGCATCCCGTCGATGGACAGCGACTGGGAGGTCATCCGCATCTCGCCCACCGCCTCGTGACGGAACGTCTTCACCCGGGGTCCCGGAGGCGTCACCTCACCGCCGGCCCACACCCTCGCGAAGTGGGGGCTCGCCGCCGACAGCGCGCGTATGTACTCCTCCCAGGCCGGCTCGCCCACGTGTCTGCCGTACGCCGACCGCAGTGTCGCCACCATCAGCGGCAGCTCGCGGTCCCGGTGCACCACCGGGCATGTCTCCTCCGGCACGGTGAACAGCGTCCACAGCACGTTCGGCACGCCGATCCTGACGGTCTCGGGCACCACGAACAGGTCGCGGTAGGCCGGGTTGGTGGCGAGGACGTCGTAGCGCGCGTTGCAGACCACCGCGATGAGCGGTTCGAGGGCGTCGACGACGGCCTGTACCTCGGGACCGACCCGGCGGGTCAGGCCCTCCGGGGCCGGGGCGAAGGGCACCTCCGCCAGCCGGTACAGATGCTCCCGCTCCGGGGGCTCCAGCCATAGCGTGCGCGCGATCGCGTCCAGTACCTGCGGCGAGGCGTTGATCGGGCGGCCCTGCTCCAGCCAGGTGTGCCAGGTCACGCCCACGCCCGAGAGCTGGGCGACCTCCTCCCGGCGCAGCCCGGGCGTGCGCCGCCGCAGTCCCGGCGGCGTGCCCACATCGGCCGGTGTCAGTCGCGCCCGCCTGCCGCGCAGGAAGGCGGCCAGCTCCGGCCTGCGGCGTTGTGTCGTCGTCCCCATCGTCGCTTCCCCCGTCCCCCGTCGTCCCGTCCTCATCGTCGGCATCGGGCCCCGGCCCTGCCAGGTGCTGCCGGTACCAGCATCGGCGGGCACTCGGCACCCGTACCGGAGCGTCGTCAGGCTCGGCGTCATGACGACGACATCCCGAACCGGGCCGAGTCCCGCACCCGGTCCGAACCCTGCGATCAGTGAAGCACCCGCCACTGACAGTGATGCGCCCACCGTCAGTGGTGAAGCACCGGCTGCCGACGGTGAGGCGCCACCTGCTGTCGGTGGCGCTCCCGCTGTCACTCACAGTGAAACACCCGGCACTGACAACCGGCCCCGGCTGCTGCTCGGGGTCCTGCTCACCGCCCTGTTCATGGCGGCCCTCGACGTCTTCATCGTGAACGTCGCGGCCCCCACCATCGGTTCCGGTCTCCACGCCTCGGGCGCGGACCTGCAGTTGGTGATCGCCGGCTACGCCATCGCCTACTCCGTGCTGCTGATCACCGGTGCCCGCCTCGGCGACCGGCTCGGCCACGGCCGGGTCCACCTCGCCGGACTCGCCCTGTTCACGGTCGCCTCGCTCGCCTGCGGCCTGGCGCGAGGGGCGACCGTGCTGATCGTCTTCCGGCTGGTGCAGGGCGCCGGCGCGGCGCTGATGATCCCGCAGGTGCTCAGCATGATCCAGCGCACCTTCACCGGCGAGGCCCGGGCCCGGGCGCTCGGCGCCTACTCAGCGGTCCTCGCCGTCGGCGCCGCGGCCGGACAGATCGTGGGTGGTGTGCTGGTCAGCGCCGACCTCTTCGGTACCGGCTGGCGGCCGGTGTTCCTGGTCAACGTGCCGGTGGGCGTGTTGCTGCTGGTGCTGGGGAGGCGGGTGCTGCCGCTGGGCCGCGGCGGGGCGCCCGGGCGGGCACGCGACCTCGACCTGCCCGGACTCGTGCTGCTCGGTGCGGCCGTGTCGCTGCTGACCGTGCCGCTGGTGCTGGGGCAGGAGGAGGACTGGCCGCTGTGGTCCTGGCTGTCGCTGGGGGCCGCCGTGGCGCTGTTCGCCGTGTTCTGCGGCTACGAATCCCGGCTGGCCCGGCGCGGCGGCGCCCCGTTGATCGCACCCCGGGTCCTGCGCCATCCCGGCATCGGCCGTGCCGTGTTCCGGATCCTGGCCGTCATGTCGGTCAACGCCGGCCTTCTGTTCGCGCTGACCCTGCACGTGCAGGGCGGCCTCGGCTACAGCCCTCTGCGGGCCGGTCTGGGTTTCGCGCCGACCGCGGCCGTCTTCGGTGCGGTCAGTCTGACCTGGAGGAAATGGCCCGCCGTCTGGCAGCGGGCGCTCACCCCGGCCGGTTTCGCACTCACGGCGGTGTCCACGGCCGCTGTGGGCCTCGCCTTCCACGGCGGCGGCGACGGGGGAGTGCTGCTCTACGCCGGGTACGCCGGTCTGGGGATCGGGCTCGCGCTCGCCTTCAGCCCGACGCTCACCGGGGCGCTGGCCACCGTGCGGCCCGAGGACGCGGCGGACGCCAGCGGGCTGCTGGCGACGGTCGTCCAGCTCGGTCAGCTGATCGGGGTGGCGGCATTCGGCACACTGTTCCTGAACCGGCTTGAGTCACTTGGCGCCCTGCGGGCGTATACCTCTGCGGAGGCGTTCTCGGTGTGCGCCTGGGCACTGGCCGGAACGGCCGCAGCGGGGGCTGTGTCCGGACTGGTACTGAGGCGTCGCTGACCGTATTGGTCCGGCCGTGGCAGAATCAAACGGCCGGAAGGGGGCGCGGCCCGACGGGAGGAGTAGCGATGCCTGCGAGCATCCTTGAGGAGGGCGGCCACCTCCTCGGTGCGGCGTTGATACGGGGCACGGCCACGCGTCTCAGCTGTCCTTCCTGCGGTTCCGCGCATGTGGCCCAGGTTCTCGGCGACAATGGCGGAATCTCCTACGTGTGCACGGCCTGCGGCCACAGCTGGAGCTGATCGATGGGTGCACACAGGCGAAAGTGCGACTGGTGCGGCAGCGGTACGCCGATCGTCCGTGACATGGAGCCGATCAATCCCGACTACCAGTACTGGTGCGAGGAATGCGCGCGGGCGCTGATCATAAAGGGCGACCCGATCGAGACCTACCGTGAGCTGGAGGGCGAGCCGATCTACGGCCGCCTGCTCGAAGAGCACTGCACACTCAAAAGGTTCTATTCCTTCGTCACCGCTTGACCTGGTCCCGACCGCGGCCGGGGCCCCGGCAACGATGTCCGGGTCAGCACGAGGAACAGTGAGGCAGCCGCTGCGTAGAGAGCTGACACGGCCAACTGGCCGCCGCTCTGATGCAGTTCGGGCCGCCCGGTGCCGTGCGGCACCCACCACGGGGCGTACGAGGAGAAGACCAGTGCCGTGGTCAGGGCGGCAGCCCGGTGCCCGCGCGTCCACAACAGCAGCACCAGGGGCACGCACCACACCCAGTGGTGGGTCCACGAGACCGGACTGACCAGCAGCGCGGTGACCGCGCAGGCACACACCGCCCAGGGCCGCCGCCCCCGCAGCTCCGCCGCCACCGCCACGGCGAGCCCCAGGGCGGCCACCAGGGTCGCGGAGGCCGCCCAGAGGGCTCCTGGGTCGGGCGCGTGCAGCAGGCGGGCCAGAACGCCGCGCAGGGCCTGGTTGGCGGCGCCCTCGGCGTGCCCGGCCCGGTCCGCGCGGAACACCATGTCCGTCCAGAACCGCCACGAGTCGTGCGGCAGGACGGCCGCCGCCAGCAGGGTCGCCCCGGTGAAGGCGGCGGCCGCCCCGCGCGCGTGCCGCAGCCACGGCCCTCCGTCCTCGCCCCGCAGGCGGGCCGTGACGCCCGCGGCGAGCAGGAACACCGGGAACAGGGCGGGCGTCAGCTTGACGGCCGCGGCGAGCCCGAGCCCCGCCCCGGCCCAGCGGTCGCCCCCCTGGGCGGGCGGGCGGGACAGGTCCCACAGCACGAGAGCGGCCACCAGCAGGTTGACCTGGCCGTAGCGCAATGTCGTCCATACCGGCTCGCACCACACGGACACCGCCGCGACCCACCAGGCGGTCTCCACGCGCGCGTGGCCGACGAGTTTCAGCGACAGCCGTACGAACACCACGAGGAGGGCGAGGTTCCCGGCTGTCGCCAGCAGCCGCAGGACCACGGTGTCCGGCAGGGTCAGCGCGGTGAACAGCAGGGCTGCGAACGGCGGATAGGTCGTGGGCAGGTGCGCGGCGGTCGCCCGCAGGGCGTACAGGTCGCCTCCCGCCCGGACGGAGGCCCCCTCGGCCCGGTACACCATCAGGTCGATCATCGACACGTGCGCGGCCCGCTGCGCCAGCCAGAACGCCATGAACGACACCAGGCACGCGCCCACGGCCACGGACACCCGGCGCCGGGCTCCGGAGAACGCGATCACGGTCACGAAAGCCGACATTAGTGCCCGTATAAGAGCAGAGCGGAAATCGATTTGGTGAAGCACCCCTGGGACCGTGTAATGTTGGCGTCGCCGCCGGGGAAACCGGGCGGAACAGGGAGCAAGCGGTTCGGCCGCTTGATCGCGAGGGGCTATAGCTCAGTTGGTAGAGCGCCTGCATGGCATGCAGGAGGTCAGGAGTTCAATTCTCCTTAGCTCCACAGGAATCGAGGGCGGACCATCCGAACGGATGGTCCGC
>NZ_JBFAET010000176.1:0-19289 GCF_040642095.1 Streptomyces sp. NPDC020362 | reverse complement strand
GTTCCGCGGTACCTGCTCGATGAACTCGATGCGGCGGGGCCGCTTGTAGGGGGCGAGTCTCTCGCCGAGGTGCGCGAGCAGGGCCCCGGGGCCCGTGGCTTCTTCGGCGACGACGTAAGCCAGGGGCACCTCGCCGTAGTCATCGTCCGGGATGCCGACGACGGCCGCGTCCCTGACCGCGGGGTGGGCCATGAGGGCGCGCTCGATCTCGGACGGGTACACGTTCTGGCCGGCCCGGATGATCAGGTCCTTCTTGCGGTCCACGAGGTGGATACGGCCGTCCTCGTCGACGAATCCGAGGTCCCCGGTGCGGATCCGGCCGTCGAGACGCACTTCCTCGGTGGCCTCGGGGTCGTTCCAGTAGCCCTGCATGACGCCCGGACCCCCTACGACGATCTCGCCGGTGTCGCCCCCGGGCAGCTCACGGCCCCGGTCGTCGACGACGCGCGCGGACATGCCCGGGATCACCCGGCCGCACGGGATGCGGGCCGTGACGTCACCGGGCGCGGGGTGCTCGTCGGGGCCGAGGGTCACGAAGGGGCCGCCGACCTCCGTCATGCCGTACACCTGGCGGAAGCCGCAGCGGAGGCGGGTCACGGCGTCGGCGTAGACGTCGAGGGGCATCGGGGCGGCGCCGTAGAGGACCTCGCGCAGGGAGGACAGGTCGGTATCGTGCGAGACCCTCGCCCGGAGCATGAAGCGCAGCATCTGCGGGACGAGCCACATATGGGTGGCCCGGTGCCGTTCGACGGCGGCCAGGGCACGCTGCGGTGTGAAGCCGGGCAACAGCACGATCGTGGCTCCGGCGGCCATGTAGGTCAGGGAGACGACCATGCTGCCGTGGTAGAGGGGGCAGCAGTTGACCATGACGATGTCGTCGGTGGGGCGGGCGACGGCCAGCCAGCCGAGACCGATGGCGCGGAACGACGCCGGGTCGACGGTGACCCCCTTGGCCTGACCTGTGGTCGCGGACGTGTGCAGCACGGCGACCGGGTCGGTGTCGTCGACCGTCGGCAGCCGGGCCGGGCCGGTGACCGTGCCGAGGGCGGTGAAGGCGGGCTTGTCGAGCGACATGCGCAGGCGTACGCAGTCCGGTAGCGAGGTGTGCCGGTCGAGCAGCTCCGACTCGCCCAGCACCGCGACCGCGCCGACCCGCTCGATGCTCCCGGCCACTTCCGGCACGGCGAGGCTGTGGTTCAGCGGCACGAACAGGGCGCCCAGGCGAGCCAGCGCGAAGTAGCTCTCCAGAACCTCGATCCGGTCCAGGGAGAGGACGGCCACCCGGTCACCGCGTCCGATGCCGAGGCCGGCGAGGCCCCGGGCCAGCTCGGCCGTGCGGTCGTGGAACTCGGCCCAGGTGACGCTGCGGTGTTCGTCGACGAGGGCGACCCGGTCGGGGAAGCACTGGCGGTTGCGCTCCAGCAGCTGGGTCAGCCACATCACACGCCGCCCGCGGATCCTGCGCCGGACCGCTCGGCGACGAACCGCTCGTAGTCGCCGATGGTGCGCAACTCCTCCATGTCGCCCGCGCCGATCTCCACGCCGGTGCGCTGCTCCACGAGCAGCAGCAGCCGCACCAGGTCGCCGGAGTCGATGCCGCTGCCGGCCAGCTCCTCGTCGTCGCCGATGGTCTCGGCGTACTCGGTCGTGCCGGTGAGTTCGACCAGCAATTCCCTGATGGTGCTCATGATTTCCCCTTTCGTCCTGCGGCGGTCGGCGCCCGTCGACGGCCCGGGTGCCGACGCGCGCCCGCATCCGCGTCTCACCCGAAGAAGAGGCCCGCCCGCGGCCGCGTACTCCCCGCCGAACCGAGTGACATGTGTCACGCGGGCGACCGAGGGCGGTGGGGATAGCGGGCCGTGGCCACCGCCTCTTGTCTCAGTGAAGGTCCGGCCCCCGGACCGTCGTCCGGGGGCCGGGGCGGTCACAGGTGAGGGAGTGATGCAGGTGCTCGGCAAGAGCGCGCAGACAGCGGACCCGGCGTCCGTGACGCGAGACGCCGATGTCTCCTCGGGGAGGGCCCCGGAGCCGGAGAAGACCTCGGCAGAGGATCTCCACGCGCACTTCGAGGCACTCCTCCGCGCCGGCGAGAGCATCGAGCCGTGCGACTGGATGCCCGACGGCTACCGTCGCATGCTGCTGCGCCAGATCGCCCAGCACGCCCACTCCGAGATCATCGGCATGCAGCCGGAGGGCGCCTGGCTGACCCGTGCCCCGTCGCTGCACCGCAAGTCGGTACTCATCGCCAAGGTCCAGGACGAGGCGGGCCACGGCCTCTATCTGTACGCCGCCGCAGAGACCCTGGGCGTCGACCGCGCCGAGTTGCTCGACGCCCTGCACGAGGGCCGCCAGCGCTATGCCGCCACCTTCAACCACGCGGCGCTGACCTGGGCCGACACCGGCGCCATCGCTTGGCTGACGGACGGCGCGGCGATCGTCAACCAGGCCCCGCTGTGCCAGACGTCGTACGGCCCGTACGCCCGCGCCATGCGCCGCGTCTGCCAGGAGGAGGCGTTCCACGTCCGCCAGGGGTACGACCTGATGCGCGCCCTGTGCGAAGGCACGCCCGAGCAGCGGGAGACCGCGCAGGACGCGGTGAACCGCTGGTGGCTGCCGGCCGTGGCGCTGATGTTCGGCCCGCCCGACACGGTCGCCGGTGGCGCGGACGAGCGCACGGCGGCGCTGGGCGCGGCCGTCTCCCGCCAGGCCATCGCCTGGGGCATCAAGCGGCACACCAACGACGAACTGCGCCAGCGCTTCGTCGACCACTGTGTGCCACAGGCCGAACGGCTCGGGCTGACCCTGCCGGACCCGGGGATCCGGTGGAACGCGGAGCGCGGCCACTACGACTTCGGGCCGGTCGACTGGGAGCTGTACCGGGGCGCGCTCGGCGACGACACGCACTGCGCCCGGCAGCGCGTCGCCCACCGGGTTGCCGCGCACGAGGACGGCGCGTGGGTGCGGGAGGCCGCGGCCGCGTACGCGGCACGTGTGACCGACACCGAGGAGGCGGCGCTGTGAGCCGCGAAGCCGAGGGAGCCCTGGCCTCCTGGGAGGTCTTCCTCAGGCCGCGCCGTGGGCTCGCCCACCAGCACGTCGGATCGGTCCGTGCCGCCGACCCGGACATGGCGTTGGAGCACGCCCGCGACCTGTACATCCGCCGCGGTGACCCGCTCTCCCTCTGGGTCGTGCGCTCGGACGCCGTGCACGCGGCCTCCCCCACCGAACGGGACCCCTTCTTCGCGGGCGCCCGCCACAAGCCGTACCGCCACCCCGAGCACTTCGCGCCGCTCGCTGAAGGAGGTGACCGGCGTGACGACTGAAGTCCGCGCCACCACGCCGCAGTCGCAGGCACCGGCTGCACGGGACTTGGCCCTCCTCACCTCGCGGCTCGGCGACGACGCCCTCGTCCTGGGTCAACGCCTGTGCCAGTGGATCACTCGCGCGCCGGCGATCGAGGAAGACCTCGCGCTGTCGAACATCGCCCTCGACCTCATCGGCCACGCGCGCGCCCTGCTGACGCTGACCGGGCGACTGGACGGCACCGGCCGCTCCGAGGACGACTTCGCCTTCGGCCGCTCCGACCGCGAGTTCGGCAACAGCCTGCTCACCGAACTGCCGGGCGGCGACTTCGCTGTGACCATCGCCCGGCAACTCGCCTACGGCCACTACGCCGTCCTGTACTACGAGGCGCTCGTCGGCGCGGCGGAGCCCGAACTCGCCGCCCTCGCCGTGCGGGCCGCCAAGGAGGTCGACTACCACCGCCGGCACGCCGACGGCTGGACGGTCCGTCTGGGCCTCGGGACCACGGAGAGCGCCCGGCGCATGCAGGCCGGGCTGGACCATGTGTGGCCCTACACCGGCGAGTTGTTCGAGGCCGATGAGGTGGTGGCCCGCCTCGATGCCGCTGGTACCGCCCCGTCGCCGGCTCCGCTGCACGAGGAGTGGCGGGAGCGCGTGCGTGCCGTTGTGGAACGTGCCGGGCTGACCCTGCCCACACCGCGCTGGCAGGCGCACGGCGGACGGAGCGGTCTGCATTCCGAGGCGTTCGGCCCGCTCGTCGCCGAACTGCAGTCGGTCCACCGGCAGTTCCCCGGAGGAAACTGGTGACCGCACCGACCCGCATGCCCCTCGACGAGGTACGGGCCCGTGTGCACGACCTCCCCGACCCCGAGCTGCCGGTGGTGACCCTGGGTGAACTCGGGGTGATCCGCGAGGTGTCCGCGGCGGCCGACGGCCGACTGGACGTGGCGTACACCCCCACCTTCCTCGGCTGCCCCGCCCTCTCCGCGATAGCCTCGGCCATCGCCGACGTCCTCACGGAGTGCGGCCACCCCGACGGCCGCGTCCGCCAGGTCATGGCCCCCGCCTGGAGTACGGATCGCATCACGGCGTCCGGCCGCCGCAAGCTCGCGGAGCACGGCATCGCCCCGCCCGGACCGACGACCGCACCCCGGCACGTGCGGGTCGGCTTCGGCGCGCCCTGCCCGCACTGCGGCTCCTGGGCCACCAGGCCGCACAGCGCGTTCGGCCCGACCCGCTGCCAGTCCATCCTGCTGTGCACAGCCTGCCGCGAGACGTTCCCGTACCTGGCGACGGTGTGAGGTGCCCCCGATGAACACGATCCAGGCCGCACTCGACGCGGCGCCCATCCGGCGCCGCGGCTGGTTCCCGCTCCCGGTCACGGGGCTCGAATCGCTCACCGACGACACCGTGGCCGTGACCCTGTGCGTCCCGCCGCACCTGACCGACACCTTCGCGGGCCGGGCCGGCCGGCATGTGGTCGTACGCCATCGGCGCCCCGGCGCACAGGAGCTGCGCCGCGCCTACTCGGTGTGCCCACCGCCCATGGCCCCCGACGCCCTGCGCCTGGTGGTCAAGCGCAACTCGCCGGACGGATTCGGCGCCTACGCCATGGACTCCCTGTGCCCCGGCGACGTGCTCGAACTCTCGCCGCCGACAGGGCAGTTCGGGCTCCCGGACATCAAGGGCGGGCACCACGTGCTGATCGCCGGAGGCACCGGCATCACGCCCCTGGCCGCGATGGCAGCGACGGCTCTGCGCGACTCGCCCGACTGCCGGGTGTCGTTGGTCCACTCGGTCCGTACGGCGGGCTCGGCGCTTCTGGCGGACGAACTCGCGGAGCTGAAGGACTCGTTCGTCGACCGCTTCACGGTGCTCCACGTCCTGTCGCGTGAGCGGCGCGAGAGCGAACTCTTCAGCGGGCGGATCAACGCGCGGAAGCTGCCACGGCTGCTGTCCGCGCTGGACGCGCGGCCCGATGAGACGACCTCGTTCAGCCTGTGCGGGCCCGCCGGGCTGGTGGAGACCGCGCGGACGACGCTGATGGCCTGGGGGGCGCGGTCCGAGCTGGTCCGCTGGGAGCTGTTCTCCGCCGCCGGGACACCGCCCGAGCCCCCGGCCGGGGCGGCCTCGTCCGGCACCGGGCGACGCATCCACGCGGTGATCGGCGGCCGTTCGACCACCGTGACGATGGCGGCGGGCGACCGCGTGCTGCTGGACGCCGTGCTACGGGCCCGGCCGGAGGTGCCGTACGCCTGCCGGGACGGGGTGTGCGGGAGCTGCCGGGCCAAGGTTGTGGCGGGCTCGGTGACGCTGGACCGACCGCACGCCCTCGACGCCCGCGATCTCGCGTCGGGCTACACCCTGGCATGCCGCGCCCGTCCCCGCACCGACGACCTCACGCTCGACTTCGACGCCTGACCGACCGCCGATCCGGCGAGATGCGCACGACCTTGAGGAGAGGGAGAGAGCCTTGACCACCACCGGGCGACACCAGGGCAGGACCGCGCTGGTCACGGGAGGCGGCCGCGGTATCGGACGGGCCGTCAGCCGGCGGCTTGCGCGCGAGGGGGCGCTGGTCGCCGTCCACTACGGGCACGACGAGGCGGCTGCGGAACGAACGGTCGAGGAGATCGGGACGGACGGCGGCCGCGCGTTCGCGATTCGCGCGGAACTGGGGGTCCCCGGCGACGCCGCCACGCTCTGGTCCGCGTTCGACCGTGAGCTGGCCGCGTACGACGCGGACGCCGGATCCGGCCTGGACATCCTGATCAACAACGCCGGGATCACCCTGCCCCGGCCGATCGGGCACGTCACCGAGGAGGACTACGACCGCGTCTTCGCCGTCAACGCCAAGGCCCCCTTCTTCATCCTCCAGCAGGGACTCGGCCGCATACGGGACGGCGGGCGGATCATCAGCATCTCGTCGGCGGCCACGCGGGTCGCGTATCCGGGGATCATCGCGTACTCCATGTCCAAGGCTGCCCTGGACCACCTGACGCTGTCCCTCGCCCTCCAGCTCGCCCCGCGGAACATCACCGTGAACACGGTCGCGCCCGGCTTCACGGAGACCGAGATCAACCCGACCCTGCAGAACCCGCAGGTCCGGCAGGCGCTGTCCGCAGCCTCGGTGTTCAACCGGCTCGGCGCGCCGGCGGACATCGCCGACGTGGTTGCCTTCGTCGCGAGCGACGACGCCCGCTGGGTGACCGGCCAGTGGCTCGACGCGACCGGCGGCGTCCACCTCGGCGTGTAGGCCGACCGGTTCGTGCAACACACCAGCCCCCTTCAAGTGGACGGCAGTCCCGAGGAGCACTCCATGAACGACGCCACGTCCGCGCTCGCGGACCTGTCACCGGACGACCCGCTCACCCAGCCGTTCTCCGGCGCGAACCCCTACGACGAGTATGTGCACGCCGCCGTCCTCAACTCCCTCCAGCAGCCGCTGACCGAAGCCGCCGACGAAATGGGCTTTCTCGTCACCACTCAGGTGATGGAGCTGTGGTTCACGCTGATCGTGCACGAGTGGCGGGCGGCCCGGGAGGCCTTCACCAAGGACGACCTGGACGTCGCGGCCGACGCGCTGGTGCGCAGCCGCCGCGCGGTCGAGGCGCTGACCACCTCGTGGACACCGATCGCCGCACTGACACCGCATCAGTTCAATGGATTCCGCGCGGCGTTCGGCAAAGCGTCCGGCTTCCAGTCGGCCATGTACCGGCACATGGAGTTCCTGCTCGGCGACAAGTCCGCCGCGCTCCTGCGGTCCCACCGGGGCGATCCGGCGGTGCACGAGGCGCTGCGCGAGTCGTTCCACGAGCCGTCGCTCTACGACGAGGTGCTGCGCTTCCTGCACCGGCAGGGACTTCCCGTGCCGGAGCGGGTGTGCGAGCGCGACGTGACCGCGCCGTACGAGTCGGACCGCGATGTCGTCGCTGCGTGGCGGCATGTCTACGCGGGCCCGCGACACCATCCCCTGCTCGCGCTCGGCGAGTTGCTCACCGACATCGCGGAGCGGGTCATGCGCTGGCGGTTCGACCATGTGATGGTGGTACGGCGGGCCATGGGCACCAAGACGGGCAGCGCGGGTTCGTCCGGCCTCATCTGGCTGGAGGCCAGGGCGAACCGGCCCGTCTTCCCGGACCTGTGGGCGGTACGCGGTGACGTCTAGGCAGATCTCGGCCTCCGCCGCCGAAGAGGAACAGCGCGTCCTGAGCCTGAAGCCGCTCCTCGCACCGGTGCACGGGACGTACGGGGACCATCCGCACCAGGTCTACGACGCCTGGCCCGCCGAGGATCCCAAGGCGCCGCTGGTGCTGTTGCTGCACGGCGGATACTGGCGCTACGACCGGATGCATTTGACGCCGTTCGCCTCCTGGCTGGCGAAACAGGGTTTCTCGGTGCTGCTTCCGGGCTTTCGCCGGTCCGGGGGAGCGGGCGGTTACCCGGAGACCTTCGACGACATCGTCCGCATCGTGGACACGCTGCCCGCCGGCCGACCGTACATCCTGGCCGGTCACTGCTCCGGCGGCCACCTCGCGCTGTGGTGCGCCGCCCGCGCTCTCCTGCCCGCCGACTCGCCCTGGCACTCATCGTCCCTCCCGCCCGCCGTGCTCGCCCTGGCCCCGCTGACCGACCTGGAGGCCACCCGCCGGGACCGTCTCAGCAACGGCGCGGCGCTGCAGCTCTTGGGCGGTCCTGACCTGTTCGAGGAGCGAATGCCGTACGTGGATCCGCTGACACTGCTGAAGGGGCACGGGACGACGGGTGTGCGGACCGTGCTGCTGCACGGCGCGGCCGACGAGGAGGTGCCGCTGTCGCAGTTCGCGGACTACGCGGCGGTGCACGACGACCTGGAGACGGTCGTGCTGCCCGGCATCGGCCACTACACGCTGATCGAGCCCGACGCGCCCGGCGCGATCACGGTTGCCGACACCATGCGCCGCCTGGCCTCGGAGGCCGCGGCCCCCGAGGAGCCCTACCGCCCATGACCGCCACCCTCGTCGCACGGGCCGCCCTTCTCGACGCCGAAGCGCCTCTCGCGCACGTCCGCAACCGCTTCCTGCTCCCCGAGGGCGTCGTCTACCTGGATGGCAATTCGCTCGGTCCGCTCCCGAGCACCGTACCGCCGATCATCGACGACCTCGTCCATCGCCAGTGGGGCACCGACCTGATCCGCTCGTGGAACAGCAACGCCTGGTGGGAGGCGCCGACAAGGATCGGCGACACGGTGGGGCGGCTGATCGGCGCGGCACCGGGCCAGACCGTGGTGGGCGACTCCACGAGCGTGCAGCTCTACAACGCGCTCAGCGCCGCCGCCGCACTGCGGCCCAGCCGCCGCTACCTGGTCACGGATCCCGATCACTTCCCCACCGACCGCTATCTCACCGACGCGGTGGCAGGCCACATGGGGCTGGAGGCCCGGCGGGTGAGCCCGGCCGACCTCGAAGCCTTCCTCAAGGCCGAAGGCGACCGCGTCGCCGTGGTGGCCCACTCCCCCGTCGATTACCGAACGGGCGAGCTGTACGACATGGCCGCACTCACGCGGGCGGCGCACGAGGCGGGTGCGCTGGTGCTCTGGGACCTGTGCCACGCTGTCGGGGCCCTGCCCGTCCGGCTCGACGTCCTGGACGTCGACTTCGCGGTCGGCTGCGGTTACAAGTTCCTCTCCGGTGGCCCCGGCGCACCGGCCTTCCTCTACGCGGCCCGACGCCACCACGCCGACTGGCGGACCCCGATGACCGGCTGGAACGGACACGCCGACCCCTTCGGTCTGCACGACGAGTACGAGCCGGCGCCGGGGATCGGCAGGGCACGTATCGGCACCCCGCCGATCCTGTCACTGCTCGCCCTGGAGGCGGCGCTGACCGTCTTCAACGACGTCGACATGGCACAGGTCCGCGTGAAGAGCCTGTCCTTGACGGGCTTCTTCCTGGACTGCGCCGACCAGTTGCTGGATGGCTTGGGCTTCGAGCCCGTCACCCCGGCCGCCCCCGAGCGCCGAGGCAGCCAGGTATCCCTGCGCCACCCGCACGCCTACGGGCTGGTCCGTGCCCTGGCGTCCCAGGGCGTCATCGGCGACATGCGCGCCCCCGACCTCCTCCGCTTCGGCGTCAACGCCCTGTACACCTCGCACGTGGAGGTCCTCAGGGCGGTGACATGCCTGCGCGAGGTCACGACGACGCGGGCCTACGACCCGACGGCGACGGCTGCGGGCGCGGTGACGTGAGCCGTGCGTCGACCGCGGTGAGCCACTGAACCACGGCCCGGCGAGCCTCGCCCTGAGCGGCGACGCATGCCGCTGCGGCGGCGTGGATGCGGTCGTTCTTCCGGCCTCCGCCACGTGAGAGCCGGGTGGGTCGACTTGTGCGGATCAATGCCGTTCAGCATCATCGGCGCTCCCCTTGTCCCGGACGTCGGGTCGGTGGAATCCGCAGCTGACGTCCCGACTTCCAGAAACGTGGGGTGGCCGATGCTCATGCCTCTGTCGAGTCGGGCCGCGAACGGGCACCCGCAGGTCGACACACCGGCCCCGGTCGCTCTCAAGCGCTGTATCCTGACTGCGGTCTGGCACCTGCTCACCCACGACACCGAATGCGCGGACCTCGACGGCGAATTTCCGGGCCGGCTTCCCCGCAGTTGGGCCGGGATCCCGAGAAAACCGATCGGTAGCAGGAAGCACGCCGGGGCACTCCTCGTTGCCTTGCTTCTCGGTGGAGGTTGAGGTTCGATTTTCCTGCGGCGGCGATGCAAAGTAATCGTCCTGCGGGCAGGCGGCGTAGCAGTGACCCCCGACCCGCAAAGCGCTTCGCGCCCACCGTATGGAGCGCTGGCAGATCCTCGAGGAGATTGACGTGCCTCCACGTAGCACAGACGCGTTCACCCCAGTAGTCGGCGACCGGCGGACTCCAAATGCTCACTCAAGGCGCAATCCGAGCGGTGTCCAGGGCGTGCCTGTACTGCGCTGGCCCGAGCAGGCCGAGCAGGTAATGCTCTTCCGAAAGCAGGGCCTTCCTCGTTTACTCATCCTCCATGGACAGGGGCGTCCCCCCGTCTGCATCGATCCGCTGGAGGACTGGGTGCGTGCACCCGTGGATGACACCGACCTCAGAACGCGGTTGTTGGCACTGCAGGCCAGGGCGGCCGTGGGCGCCCCTGTCGTCGATGAGAACGATGTTGTGCACTTCGCCGGACGCCAGATGCCGCTCGCCATCGGTGAAGCGGAACTGCTCCGGTTGCTGCTTACCAGCTACCGGTCCGTGGTAAGCCGGGAGCAGCTCGCTCTGGGACTCTGGCCTGACAGCGACGAGCACCGACGCAACATGCTTGATCTGCGGGTTCACCGAACACGACAGCGCATAGCCCCGCTGGGGCTGGTGATCAGGACCGTGTGGCGCAAGGGCTACCTGCTCGACGCGCGGCGGGACGAGCGAACGGCCTCCGAGTCGGTGGCGAGGGACCCATGACCCTCTTCAAGGATCCCCCTCAAGAGACCCGTGGTTGTGGAGCGCAGCGGGATGGTGTGTCGCCTGATCTGCCCGGTGCGGAATGAAACCTTGTCTGTTGGTACTCCAGTTGGTAACCGTGTCCTGAGCCGGTTCTTCTTCGGTAGTGGCAGTCGCGGGCGAGGGCTTGGTGGTGTCTGCGCCTGCGTGACTGGTTCAGTGCATGCAGTCGTCGGTCCTGGTGGGGTCTGGGTGGGGGGAGGTCGAGTGTCCAGCGGGTGCCCGATCTCTGCCACGGGCTCGTCCGTGGACGGTGGCGCAGGCCGCGAAGACTCGGCCGGTTGCCGGCCGTTCTTCCGACCCACCGGAGCCAGCGCTCCTCGGACATGGCCCCGCATCCGTCACCGCAGATCCACCCGCCCAAGCCGGCCCGCCACCCGCGCGAAGACGGGCTCCGTGGGATGCTTTCGTTGTGGCCTCAGCTGATACCCGCCAGGCTGATCAGCAGGGCCTTCACCTCGGTGGCCCGGACCGGCCCGGTGATGGCGTGCGGACTGGAGCAGAGGATGAGAGGGCCGTCGTCGGGGTGGTCGGGGAGGCGGCCATGGCTGCCGCGAACAGGTGACGGGTCGAGGGGCACGACCGCCATCCGGTAGCGCATACCGAGCTTCTTGCGGGCCAGCGCCGTGGCCGCTTTGACCTTCACGTAGGGGTTCTGCGGGTCCATGAAAAGTTCGGCGGGGTCGTAGCCGGGTTTGCGGTGGATCTCGACGAGCCGCGCGAAGTCGGGCGCGCGGGCGTCGTCCAGCCAGTAGTAGTACGTGAACCAGGCGTCCGGCTCGGCGACGGCGACGAACTCACCCGAGCGCGGATGGTCGAGGCCGTTGCTCTTCTTGCCCTCGTCGTCGAGGAGTTGGGCGGTCCCGGGCAGTCCGACGAGGACGTGGCGGGTGACGTCGAGGTCTTCGGAGCGGCGCACGTAGACGTGGGCGATCTGGTGGTCGGCGACGGCGAATGCGCGGGACGCAACCGTGTCGAGATACTCCATGCCGTCCTGGGTGTGCACCTCCAGCAGGCCCGCGCGGCGCAGGGCGCGGTTGATGTCGACGGGCCGGTCGGCGCGGGTGATGCCGTATTCGGAGAGCACGACGACAGTACGGCCCTCGGCCGCAGCGTCGTCGAGAAGCGGTGCAAGGGTGGCGTCCAACTCGGCGGCGGCCCGGTGGGCGCGGGGGTCGTGGGGGCCGTAGCGCTGCAGGTCGTAGTCGAGGTGAGGGACGTAGCACAGGGCCAGGTCGGGGTGACGCGTGGTGAGGATGTGGCGGGTGGCTTCCACGATCCACCGGCTGGAGACGATGTCCGCTCCGGGGCCCCAGAAGCGGAAGAGGGGGAACGTGCCGAATTTCTCGGTGAGTTCGTCGTGCAGGGCCGGCGGACGGGTGTAGCAGTCGGGCTCTTTGCGGCCGTCGGCGTAGTACACGGGACGGGGGGTGACGGTGATGTCGGTGTCGGCGCCCATGGCGTACCACCAGCAGATATTGGCGACGGTGTAGCCGGGATGGGCGCGCCGGGCGGCGTCCCACAGTTTGTCGCCGGCGACGAGGCCATTGTGCTGGCGCCACAGAAGGACCTCGCCGAGTTCGCGGAAGTACCAGCCGTTGCCCACGACGCCGTGTTCGGAGGACGGGACGCCAGTGAGAAACGTGGACTGGGCGGAGCAGGTGACCGCGGGCAGGACGGTACCCAGGGGTGCCCGTGAGCCGGACCGGCCCAGGGCCTTGAGATGGGGCATGTGATCGAGCAGGCGCGGCGTGAGACCGACGACGTCGAGTACCAGCAAGGGGGTGGGGGTCATGGCAATTCCTTGAGGCCGAGGTCGGTCAACAGGCCGCATGCGAAGGCCAGTTCGGCGGCGATGCCGTCAATGAGGCCGGCACGGTCGAGGGGCCGCAGACAGGGCGGCAGCGCCTGCCATGTATACGTCTCGACCTCCAGATGGTGCGTACGCGCCGTCGGACCGCCGACGAGACGGGTCAGGCAGTCCTGGAGCACGGTAAGGGTGGAGGTCAACGGCCCTGCGGGCACCGCGTGCAGAGGGATGTGGAAGTGGGACCGCCAGGGCGCGGAAACCGGGATGCCGCCCAGGCGGAGAGCCTCGCCCACATCGTCGGTTCCGCGCAGCCCTGCCTCGGTGGTCACTCGCGTCTGGTGCAGGAAACGGGGCTCGTCGAAGGCCGCCAGCGCCCGGCGTACCTCGGGCAGGTGCGGGTCCTGTGCGTGCAGGGCCGTGGAGACCTGCGCCTTCACGACGGGGATGTCCGCGGCGTCCAGCGCGTCGAGCGCGGTCGCCGGATCTTCGAACGAGGTGGCGAGGTGACAGGTGTCGACACAGACACCGACGCGGTCGTGTCCGATGTCGGACAACGGGCCGATCGCGTCGGCTGTGGTCTCCACGACGCAGCCGGGCTCCGGCTCCAGCCCTATGCGAATGGAACGGCCGGTGAAGCTCTCCATGGTGTCGAGGTATTCGGCCAGTGACGAGAGCGTGCGATGTGCGACTTCGGCCGACCGATGGTCGTACGAGGTCCGCCAGGCGAGGGGGAGGGTGGAGATACTGCCTTCACCGATGTCGTCCGGCAGCAGCCAGGTCAGCAAGTGAGCCAGGTCGGCGGTGTAGCGGAGGCGTTCGGGATCGGCCCAGTCGGGTTTGTAGACGCGGTACTTGACCTTCTGTGCGCCGAACCCTTCGTACGGGAAGCCGTTGAGGGTGACGACCTCGAGGCTCCGCCGCTTCAGCTCGGCGCGGAGCAGGATCAGGGCGCCGACATCAGTGACGAGGGTGTGTGCGGCGTCCTTGGCGAGCCACAGGCCGATCCCGAGCCGTTCCCGGCCCAGTCGCATGCGCACGGGTTCACAGAAGTCACGGAGTTGGGCAAGCACTCCGTCGAACGTCTCCGCCGGGTGGACGTTGGTGCAGTACGCGAGGTGGACGATGGAGCCGTCCGGGTGCAGGAAGCGCATGCGTTCACGCCCCGCCCCGGAGAACGGAGTTTCCCTCGTGGGTGGCGCCGGCCACGTGCCCTCCCGGCACGATCTGGCGACGGTGAGGCACAGCGGCGAAACGGCGAATTGAACGCCGCCGCATTCAAGGGGGTGCGTCACCTGCGGTGGCCGCCTTGACGCACCCTTTCGCTCGTTCCTGGAGTACCAGACGGAGTTTGCGGTGCCCAGGCATTCAGGTACGCCCGCCCGACGAGTGCGCAGGATGATGCACATGCCCCACACGCAGCAACGACTCGTTCGTCGTCGGCATGTCGACTTCGGTCACGTCGCCGGCGCCGCCTGCCGTCGCGTGCAGGGCACGCCGCTCACACCCTTCCGCGTGCCACTGCGCTCCTTCCTTCTCATACCAACGTCCGCGAACTCGACCTCAGCTACCTGGAGTTCGGACTACTGGCCCAACTCGCTCAGCATCCCCACCAGGTGCGCCCGCGGGAGCACTTGATGGCCGGCTTCCGGGGCTACGACCACGTCGACGACGGCCGCACCGTCGATGTCCACATCGCCAGGCTGCGCCGCAAGTCGGGCAGGGCGCACCGGCACCGGATCGTCGTCGTGCGGCGCGTGGGCTACAAGTACGACCCCGACCAGCATGAGAGCCTCAACACCAGGCCCTGCGACTGCCCCTGAGGAGACCTCCGCCATGGGCGTTGCCACTGCACCGTGCGGATCCGCCTCGGAACCCGACCGGACCGGGCTCGACCGTGCGCACTGGCTGCACGTGGCTCCCGCGAGGCGGCGGACGACCTGGCCATGGACGCGGTGGCCAGGGAGCACGCGGGCAAGGCCCCGTTCCACGGGGTGTCGCGCCTGCGTGAGGCGGGACTGTCGACGCTCCTTGCACCGGCCGGGCTCGTTTCCCTCGCCCCCTTGGGGCGCTGTCAGGCGGCCTCACCCCTTGTCGAGTCGGCGACGGCCGCCTCGGTCCCACCGTGCACTCGGCCCGGGAGAGGTGGCGGCCCGCTCACCGCAGTCGATACCCGACACCAGTGACGGTTTCCACGGGTGTGGGCTCTCCGAGCTTGCGCCGCAGCGAGCGGATCGTGACGCGGACGACCGTGGTGAAGGGGTCGACGTTCTCGTCCCACACCCGTTCCAGCAGTTCTTCGGCGGAGACCGGCGCCCCCTCGGCCCGGAGGAGTTCCTCCAGCACGGCGAACTCCTTGCGGGAGAGCGCAATGTACCGGCCGTCGCGGTAGGTCTCGCGGTGCTGGGGGTCCAGGCGGACACCGGCGCGTTCGAGCACCGGCGGCGCGGCGGGACGGGAGCGCCGCCCCAGCGCCCGGATCCGGGCGACCAACTCGGCGAAGGCGAAGGGTTTCGGCAGATAGTCGTCCGCTCCCAGGCTGAGCCCGGTGACCCGCTCCGCGACGGTGGTGGAAACGGTGAGCATCAACACCCGTACCTGTCCGCCCGCTTCGGCGGTCCGGCGGCACACCTCGTCACCATGGACCAGGGGCAGATCCCGATCGAGCACCATCACGTCGTACTGGTTGACGGTCAGCCGTTCCAGGGCTGCGGCGCCGTCGTGCACCACGTCGACGGCAAAGGCCTCCTGGCGCAGCCCCTCGGCGATGGCCCGGGCAAGCAGTTCCTCGTCCTCGACGACCAGTATGCGCACGGCGGTCCCTTTCTCCTCTGGGGCCTGCAGTCCCTCCAGCCCAAAGCCGCTACCGCCTCCGGCGGGCCCTATGCCCCCGTAGCGCCCAGTAGCCCACTGGCTCCAATAACCCCAATAGCCCCAATAGCCTCTGCGGACCCGCGGGCCCCCATGGGGAGACGGCGACAGAGGGCACACGGTTCGCCTCGCGGGTGTAGACGGCCGCACATCCGGCTCCCCGTCTCTGATCCACGCGCGCCGGAGGTGCGGTCCGCGGGCCCGGTACGGGGGATGTGAAGAGGCGGTGAGCTGGTCCGCTCACCTCCAGTTCACAGCCGATCGGCTGTGCTTCAGCGATGATCCGCCTAGTCCTGCATGCTCTTCCGCTCTTCTGGCCCGGGGTCTCGCTGTCGGCGCTGCTCGCCCTGTGGTGCAGCCGGCCGCTCTCCCGGCACCTGGGCTGCCACCGGTCCACCGCGTTCCTGCTGCTGCTCTCGCTCGGCGGCATTGCGGCCCTGACCCTGCTGCCGGGGCTCACCGGGAACTACTTCGAGAACGTCCGCCATGCCTCGCGCAGCTGTGCCACCGCCGTGCGCCTGCCTCGCCCGTCAGACCTCGCCGACGCCAACCAGGACAGTCTCAACATCGCGCTGTTCGTCCCGCTGGGACTCGCCGTCACCCTCATACCGTCCTGGTGGCGGGTCGCGGCTTGCGCTGTCTCCGCCGTCGTTCTGCCCCTGGGTATCGAGGCCGTGCAGTACGCCCTGCCGTGGCTGCTGCGCGCCTGCGATCTGCAGGACGTCGCCGACAACGTCACCGGCCTCGCCCTCGGACTGGCGGCCGGCTGCGTGGCTCGTCCACTCCTGCGCGCGGTCGCCGGCGGCGGGGCCGTCCGTGGGAGGCACCGTGGCCCGGAACCCCGCTCGCGGCTGGTGCGGACGAGTGAGTCCCCGGCGCCCCGGTCGTCCGGGACGAGGCAGGCGGCGGACGAGGCCGGCGCCGCGCCCGCGGCCGCTTCGGACGGGCTGTCGAACGGCGCCTCGGAAGGGGCCGACGAGCCCTGCCCCGCTGCGGATCCTGCTACCGGAGGCTGACCCGGCGCACGGTGCCGCCGTGGCACGGACGCAGCGCCTGCCGGTTGCCCGGACCGCCCGGCACCTCGCGGCCGCCTTCTCAGGCCTGTGGCAAGGGGGCGGGTGCGGTGGCCGCCGGCACGACGATCCTGACGGAGAGGCCGCCGCCGGGGCGTGGGAGGGCGTCCGCGGAGCCGCCGTGGGCCTCGGCGACGGCGCGCACGATGGACAGACCGAGTCCGCTGCCGCGGGCCGATCCGACACGGTCGGTGAGCCTTCGGAAGGGCGCGAACAGCACCGGCACCTCGTGCTCGGAGATCGTCGGCCCGGTATTGGCGACGGTCACCTGCGCGCCATCGGTCCCGCGCCCGGTCTCCACCCGTACCAGTCCACCGTCCTCGTTGTAGCGGATGGCGTTGTCGACCAGGTTGCGTACGGCCTGCTCCAGCAGCACCGGGTCGCCCGAGACAGCCGTCGGGGCGAGCACGGCCTCAAGCCTGACGTGGTGTCGGCAGGCCTCGGGCCGCGCGGCCTCGACCACGGCGTGGACCAGGTCGGCGAGGTCCAGCGGCAGCTGTTCGACGAGGGAGTTCTGTGCCCGGGCCAGGGTGAGCAGGGAGTCGATCAGGCGCTCGTGACGGACGTTCACCGCCAGCAGGTTGTCACCGAGGGCCAGTACCTCGGCCGGGGCCCCGGGCCGGTTCATCGCGACTTCCACCAGGGTGCGGTTGACCGCGATGGGTGTCTTCAACTCGTGCGCGGCGTTGGCGATGAACCGCTCCTGGCCCGCGAAGGCCTGATCGAGCCGGTCGAGCATGCGGTCGAAGGAGTCGGCGAGTGTCTTGACCTCCCCGGGCGGGGCGGCCAGGTCGATGCGCTGGTGCAGGTTGCGGCCGGCGATACGCTCCGCCGTGGAGCTGATCAGGCGCAGCGGACGCAGCAGCCGGCCTGCCACCAGCCAGCCGACGGTGGTGGCGACCACGCCGATGCACAGCACCGCGATGCTGCCTTTCAGCAGCAGGTTCCGCCACATCGAGGCGATGATCACGCTCTTGGTCGCGTTGTCGCTCGCATGGTTGGAGCGGTATCCGTCGGCGAAGGCCAGATCCAGGCTGTAGCGCATGGAGTTGATCACGAGGATCAATGACACGGCGAGCACCGCAGCCGATGCGATGAAGAACATCACGCCATAGACGACGGCCAGGTGCCGACGGAGGCCACCGCCCCACAGATACCGATGCGCGGCACGGCCGTTCATTCCTCCACCACCCGTGTCCTGCATGTCCCTGGGCCGTCGCCGCCACCGATGCGTGTGGCGTCATGTGGCTGACGACAGTAGGGGAAACCGTGTGAGTTCGGTGTGAGCGTATGCGCTCACACGGGGTTCACCGGCGATCGGGTGGGCTTTCTGCCGGTCCCCGGCGCGGTCCGGCCGGGTCCACGGACCGTCAGGAGGTTCCATGATCCGGAGTATGACGAGGGGCGCCGACGATCGAGCCGGCAGTCGGCGGCCTACTACGGCGGCGCCCGGGCGCCGAAGCCCGGCCGCGTCGCGGCGCGGCTTCAATGAGGGGCTGCCGCCGAACCGGCCGTAATGAGCTGTCCGTTGGGGGCTCTCCGGTCGGCGATCAGTCGCCCCCGAGGATCGCCCCGAGGGTCACCGCCGCCGTCCGGCGCTCGGGCGGCTGGTCGCCGCCACCGTCCGAGACGAACGGCCGCCCGAAGACGTGAACCGCGTGGCAGCGCAGCCGCAGGGGTCGGCCCTGCTCCCCATCGGATCACAACGGCAGTCCGCCGCGGACGCCCGTCACCACGCGCACCCCATGCATGCAGGAGGCACCACATGCTCCCGACCCCGTCGGCGCCGCCCGCCGAGGCTCCGAGGCAGCCGGCCGGATCCCGGACCGCGCGCCGGTCGGCTGCCCGGCACCGGCGCCGGGCCCGCCGCCGTACGGTGCTCGCGGCCCTGGCGGCGGCTATGGTCACCGCTCTCGTCGGCACGGCCCTGGTGCTCGCCGACGGCTCAGTCCGGCCCTGGAGCGGCAGCCCGGACACGGGGGCGGGTGCGGGCCCGTCACCCGGGGCGACGGCGCTCCCGTCGTCGGGACCGGGCACCTTCTCGACGGGGAGCGTTCCGGCCGCCACGGCGGGCGAGGGGCACCAGCACATATGGCGCTACATCGTGCAGGTCGAGGACGGCGTCGGCCCGGAGGCGGACTACGTGGCCGCGGAGGTCGCGCAAGTCCTCGCCGATCCGCGCGGCTGGACCGCGGACGGCAAGGACGGTTTCAGGCAAGTCACCTCGGGGGCGTACGACTTCGCGGTGAAGGTCGCCTCGCCCGGCACGGTCAGGCAGGTGTGCGGCATGGCCGGTGTCAGGGTGACCCATGACGTCAACTGCCAGGCCGGCAGGGACGTGATGGTCAGCCTCACCCGGTGGACGCTGGGCTCGCCCCGGTTTCCGGGGCCGATCCGGGACTACCGGGCGCTGATAGTCAACCACGAGGTGGGCCATCGCCTCGGGCACGGCCACGAGACCTGCCCGGGCCGAGGCAGGCCCGCCCCGGCGATGATGCAGCAGATCGACGGCCTCAAAGGGTGCCGGGCCAACGCCTGGCCGTACGACAGGAGCGGCCGGTACATCAGCGGACCTGAAGTGCCGTGAAACAGCGCTCCCGGCGATGGTCCGTCGGCCGCGCTGGATCCGTGCTCGCTGCGGCACCCGCCCCCGAACGGGCTGAGGAGCCGAGCCACATCCCCCGCGGGGGGGGGTGGGGGTTGGGGTTTTTGGGGGGGATGGCGGTGGGGGCA
>NZ_JBFAET010000175.1:0-19321 GCF_040642095.1 Streptomyces sp. NPDC020362 | reverse complement strand
TCTTTTTTTTGGGGTGGGCGGTGGGGTTTGGGGGGGTGTTGTGTGGGGGCTTTTTTTGCTTGTATTTTTTTTTTTTTTTTTTTTTTGTTTTCTGCTGCCCCTTGGCGGGGGCGGGCGGGGGCCCGCCCCCCGGCCAGGGACCGCTCCCGCAGTCCCTGGAGGCGCTCGCCGCATCGCTCGTCACCATCCGTTCCCACCTGCCCCGCGACCGCCCCTTCTTACCCGGGCCCGTCATCACGGGCCCTCCCGTCGACCAGCAGGTGGACCGCAGAACCATTCTGATCAGCCCGCCCGATCGCGGCTACGCCGTGGTCCTGGCCGGCGAGCGGCTCCGGTTCGCCCGCAGGATCGCCGCCCTGCTGCACGATCTACGGCCGTACCTCACCCCCTCGGACGCGGCCTGGGCCTTGTGGGCCCACATCCACCAGGAGCAGCCGGGCGAGACACTCGACTTCCTGCTGGTGACCCACGACGGTGCTCCGCAGAGGATGCGCTGGGCCTACCGGCCCAGGCCGCACCCGGGAGGCGATCCGGTACGGCTGTGCCGTGACCGCCTCCCCTCGGTGGACCCCGTCCCCGCGCACGGGGAGATCCTGGTGTCCGGCGCGGGCGATCCGGTGACCGTCCGGGCGGCCGCCCCGGGAATCGTCGAGGTTGTCGCCGAGCGAGCCGCCGAGACACCGCTGCGCGCACTGGTGTACTCCGCACAGGCCGCGCAGCCGCCGGACACGAGGCGGTTGGCGCAGCGCGCCGCCGGTCTCGTCGCCGCCCGCCGGGGGCGGGCCGTTGCCAGTGTCGCGTCCGGCCAGGTGCGTCTGGACCGTGCACTGGGTCCCGACCAGGAGACCGCTACCGCCATCGGAGGCGCCGTCCTGCGCCGGCTCCTCACCGGGGCGCCGCCGGTACCCCTCATGGCGGCCCAGATGGACGACGACGGCCCGCTCGTCCGGCTGCTGCCCAGGGACTACCGGGCCTTTCTGCAGCTCCGGCTGCCCCGGTCACCGCTCATCCTGATCCCGAGGTCCAGCCCCCTCGTCCGGTCGATCGCGGCGGTCCTGTACGACCGGCTGCTCGCCCTGGACCTGGGGCACCGGGTGCAGCGGCACGGCGGCGGCCTCTTCATGGATCTGGGCGACGGCTGCTTCCGGGAACTGGTGGGGAACGTCCGGTCGGCGAGGAACACCGGCGGCCTGCTCCTGGAGGCGGCCCTGCTCACCTACCGCACCGATCCCGCCCGCTTCGACGCCTACTTCCAGGACCGCTTCGGGCAGCCCGGCGACCCGCACCGAGCCATCACCGACATCCTGGACGAAGGGCGGGACCACCGGGAGACGGAGCGCCGACTGGCCGCCCTGGAGCGGACGTTCGCCCCGGTCACGGCCCTGGAGTCCGCCGACCCCGGTGTCCTCGCCCTCGTCCAGGACGTGCTCGCGAAGGCGGACCCCGGCGTGATCCACATCAACGTCCTGGACGACTACTACGCGGCCCAGCAGCAGCGGGTGCGGGCACTGACCCTGCTGCTGCGCCTCCCCTTCCGCCTCCTGTCGCTGCACTACTCGACCGTGACGGGGCACGTCTTCCTGCACGGCTGAGGCCGGACGCCGCCGCCCGGCCGTGGATCGCCTGCCGTAGATCCGATGTAGATCGGAGCCTGAGACGGTGGTGTCGCCTTCGCACCGGCAAGGCACGGAACAGCACGAGGAGATGCGGCATGCACAGTCCCCATGAGGCGGTCCGGCGGCCGGCCGGACGCCCCGTACGAGCGGCGGCACGCGCGAGGGCCGCCGCCGGCCTGATCGCCGCCGCGCTCCTGTCCGCAGCGGCGTCCGCCGTCGTGGCCCAGGGGATCGCGGAGTACCGGCACGGCGACGCGCCGGCCGGGGTCCACGTCTCCGCGGCCGACCGGGACGACTGGAACAACACCGTCTCGCAGCCCCCACCGAAGAGCTGAACGAGCCGCGAGGCCGGTCGGGCCGGAGAGCTGGGCGGGCTGGGAGGCCGGTCCGGCCCGTCGTCACACGGGCAGGTCTTCCCGGAGTGCCGTCGCGTGGACCGCGTCCGGCAGCCCGAGGCGGGTGAAGACCGTGGCGGCCTCGCGGAGCCGGGCCGCCGCTTCCGCGGTCCGGCCGGCGTCGGCAAGAGCCCGGCCGAGCGCGACCAGCGCGTGCCCGCGGTCGCGCTCGGAACGGCCGTCCGCGCACCGGGCCACCGCCTGCCCGGCGGCGGCCACCGCCTCCGCCGGGCGGCCCATGGCCCGCAGGGTGTCGGCCAGCCGGTAATGGGCCTGCGCCTCCCGGCCGTGCAGTTCCATCGCCCGGCACACGCTCAGGCACTCCGTGTAGCGCGCCACCGCCTCCTCGTACTGACCGAGTTCGTGCCTGCACAGTCCCAGGACGGACAGCGCGTAGGCCACGCCCTGATGGTCCGCGGCGGCCCGCAGTTCGTCCAGGGCGCTCTCGCACGCCCGACGGGCCTCCTCGGCGCGCCCGCAACGCAGCCTGGCCAGGGCCGCGTTCACCCTCGTCGCCAGCTCACCGGACCGCTGGCCGAGTTCACGGGCGAGCCGGACTGCCTCGTCCAGACGTTCCACCGCTTCCTCGTGGTCATGCTGGAGCAGCGCGACCAGCCCCAGGTCGTTGAGTATCTGGCAGAGGATGGGGGCGTCCCCGTTCTCACGGCAGTGGGTCTCGGCCACCCGCAGATGCTCCTTGGCCACGACCAGCCGGGTGCCCTGCACCGCGATGTTGCCGCACAGGAAGCGGGCGCGGCCCACGGTGCGGCGGTCGCCGTGCTCCTCGGCCGCCTCGGCCACCGCCATGGCCGCCCGCACCAGTTGCTCCCGCTGCACGTAGGGTCCGAAGGCCGTCAGAGCGATCAGCAGATCCACCGCGACGCGCAACAGGGGCACACCGTCCCCGGCCCGGGGCTCGGCACCCGGGCCGTCCATGCCGGCCGCCCGTGACTCGCGGGCAGCGGCCAGAACGGCCGAGAAGGCTGCTTCCGACTCGGCGGCGGCCCAGGCCCGGGCCGTCCGCACATCCGCGAGCCGCAGGCCCGCCGAGCGACTGGCGCTCAGCGTGGCGGCGACCGCGTCGCCGGGCACCACCCGCTGGAAGGCCCGGGCCGTGGTGGCCAGCAGGAAGTCGAGCAGCCGGTCCAGCGCGAGCAGGCGCTCCTCCGCCGTCGCCTGCTGCTGCCCGAAGACACGCAGCAGATCGTGGAGCCGGTACCGGCCCGGGCGGGAGGTGTCCAGCAGCGAGGCGTCCACCAGGGATTCGAGCTGCTCCTCGGCGTCATCCTCGTCCAGCCCGAGCACGACGGACGCGGCCGGGGTCCCGATCTCCGCGTCGCAGACCGCCGCGATCAGCCGGAACGCCCTGGCCTGGGCCTCGCTCAGCTGGCGGTATCCCATCTCGAAGACCGCCGCCACGGTGAGGTCGCCGGCGCGCAGTTCGGCCATCCGGCGCCGCTCGTCGGCCAGCCGTACCGCCAGCGACTGTGCCCCCCAGGTGGGCCGCGACGCCAGCCGGGAGGCGGCGATCCGCACGGCCAGCGGGAGCAGACCACAGCTGTGCACCAGTTCTCGTGCCGCCGCCGGGTCCTCGGCCACCCGCGCGGGACCGGCGATGCGCTCCAGCAGGGACACCGCCTCGTCCGCCTCGAAGGCCGCCAGGTCGATCCGGGCCGAGGTGGGCAGACCCCACAGCCTCGACCGGCTGGTGATGAGCACCGCGCAGCTGGCCGATCCGGGGAGCAGCGGCGAGATCTGGGCGGCGTCCCGCACGTCGTCCAGGAGGATCAGTACGCGCCGCCCGTTCAGCAGAGAGCGCAGGAGCCCGGCGCGGTCGTCCAGGCTCTCCGGTACGAACTGCGCAGCGACTCCCAGCGCGGTGATGAAGCTGGCGAGCACCACGCCTGCGTCGGCGGGGTCGTGCCGGTTGCCGCGCAGGTCGGCGTACAGCTGGCCGTCCGGGAACCGGGCGCTGACGCCGTGCGCCGCCCGCACCGCCAAGGCGGTCTTGCCGATCCCGCCCATGCCCGTGATCACGACGACCGGCGGTGCGTCGCCGTGGTCCGCGGTCAGTGCCTGTGCCAGTCGCCCGAGCGAGGGCGAGCGGCCGGTGAAGTCCACGGTGCCGGCCGGCAACTGCGCCGGAACGGGGGGAGCGCCGACGAAGATCCCGCTGGTTGCGCCGGAAGGAGTGGCGGTGGCGGCGGGTGCCGGGGGGACCTGGGGAGCGTTCTGCGCGGTCCGGGGGAGGCTCGCCGGCCCTAACGCGACGGCCCGGTCCGCCGCGCCGGGCGCCCCCGCCGCTCTGCCGTCGGCCGTGTCCTCGTAGCCGTCGGCCGCGCCCTCGAGCCCGCCGCCAGTGTCCTCGCCGCCGTCGGGCGTGCCCGGCGCCGGGCGCTGCGCAACCTCGACCGCGGCGCGCGGCGAGGTTCGGGCCCGGGGCTCCTCGACGGCGAGAGCCGTGGGGGATGCGTCGTCGGCGAGCAGCCGCTGGTAGAGGGCGCGCAGCTCCCGACTCGGTTCGACGCCCAGGTCGTCGGCCAGCCGGATGCGCAACCGGTGGTACGCCGCCAGCGCGTCGGCCTGTCTCCCGGCGCTGTGCAGGGCCCGTATGTACAGCGCGTGGAAGCTCTCGCGCAGCGGATGGGCGCTCACCAGGGCACCCAGCTCGGGTACCGCCAGCAGATGGGCACCCTGGCCGACCAGCAGGTCGAAGTGCTCTTCGAGCAGCGTCAACCGGACCTCTTCCAGCCGCGTTCGCTGCTGCTCCGCGTGCGGGCCGGGAACACCGGCCAGCGGTTCTCCCCGCCAGAGTGCGAGCGCCTGCCCGATCCGCTCGGCCGCCTCCGCCGGCCGCCCGGCCGAGCGGTGCCCGGCCGCCTGGGCAGAAAGCTGCTCGGCCCGTACCGCGTCGACGTCGCCGGGATCCAGGACCAACCGGTAGCCGTCACCCACGGAGACGAGGGTGCGTGGCTGGGTGGGGGACTCGTCGAGGGCCCGGCGCAGGCGCCAGGCGTAGGTCCGCATCATGGCCGCCGCCGAGTGCGGCGGCTCCTCGCCCCACACTCCGTCGATGAGCTCCGGCATCGAGGCGGCCCGACCGGACCGCAGGAGCAACACCGCCAGCATCGCCTGTTGTTGTGGCGAACCGACGTGGATGGTCCGCTCCGCGCGGGTGGCGCACAGCTGGCCGAGGACGGCGAACCGGATGCTGTGCGACATGCCGGCCTCCGTGCGGTGGCCCGCCCCGTGGCGCAGTGCGGGCGGCACCTGCGCCCCACGACGAGGCTCGTCCAAGATCTCCTCCAGTCCCACGACAGACCCTTTCGGCCCCGGGCCTTCTCACCTGTACGACGCCAAGAGGACGAGGCGTCGGGCTCCGGGGCGACGCCTACGCTATGAACGATTGCCTCAGGTCGTCCAAGGTTCCCGTCCGGCGCGAGTCACCTGCGATGCGCGGGTGTTGAGATGTGCTCGGCCGCCGGTCGCACGGATTCGGCGTGTTGCTGACCACCATCGTCACCGCCCTCGGGACGACGACCGCTCCGATCGGCGGGGTGTGGGCGGACGTCTTCGACCGGCGGGCCCTGCTGATCGCCATCGACGTGTGCCGCTCGCCGTCGTCGGGCTGATCGCCCTCGGCGTGCTTTCCGGCACGCTCGTCCTCGTCCTCGTCCTCGTCCTCGTCTACGCCGCCGCCGCGCTGCCCGGCGTGGGTGAGTCCGTCTTCCTGGTCGCGGCCCAGGCCTTTCCGTCGACGGCCTTCCCGGCCGAGCGGATGACCACCCCCAACGGCCGACTGCACGCCGTACACGTGGTGCGGCGCGACAGCCTCGGGCAGCCGCCGGGCAGCGACTGGGTGCGCAGGAAGGCCGGCATGCTCGCCCTCACCGCGATCAGTGTCGGCTTCTAGTTGCACCCGGGCGCGGCTCGACCCGCCCTCGGACGGCGGCCGACCCGCCCCGCCGATGCGGCCGACTCGCCCGGGTCTCAGGGTCTGTCGAGGTGGGCGGCCAGGACGGCCGCCTGGACCCGGCGCTGCACACCCAGCTTGGCCAGCAGGCGCGAGATGTGGTTCTTGACGGTCTTCTCGGACAGGTACAGCTTCCTGCCGATCTCGCGGTTGGTCAGGCCGTCGCCGATCAGGGTGAGGATGTCCCGTTCGCGCGGTGACAGGCCCGCCAGCTCGGGCGGCAGCGAGGGCGTCGCGGCGGGGTCGGCACGCAGGGACCGCATGAGGCGGGCCGTCGTCGCGGGGTCCAGCATCGACTGGCCCGAGGCGACGGTACGGACGGCCGACACCAGGTCGGAGCCCTTGATCTGCTTGAGGACGTACCCGGACGCCCCGGCCATGATCGCGTCGAGCAGGGCGTCCTCGTCGTCGAAGGAGGTCAGCATCAGGCACGCCAGTTCCGGCATCCGGCTGCGCAGTTCCCGGCAGACCGTGATGCCGTCCCCGTCGGGCAGACGGACGTCGAGCACGGCCACGTCCGGGCGGAGCGCGGGGCCGCGGGCCAGGGCGTGCTCGGCGGTGTCCGCGTCGCCGACCACGCAGATGTCCGGCTCGGCGTCCAGCAGATCGGTCAGGCCGCGCCGTACGACTTCGTGGTCGTCCAGCAGGAACACGCGGATCGGGTTCTGCTCCGTGAAAGTGCGTGTCTGCGTCATGACGACCTCTCGTTCCCCGGTGCGGACGGACTCCGGACCGCCCACGAAGCCGATCATCGCCCGCCGGGGCCGTATGCACTAGGGCCGATCGGCCCCTGCCCCCGCCGGCACCGGACCAGCACGCTGGGAGGGCGGCACCACCCCGCGGCATGCCTGATGGCCGCGATCCAGGAAATTCTCTGACATTCAACGCAAACTGGCCAGCGATCGACCACCGGCGCCCGTGCCGGCAACCGACGACGCCTTCCGGAGTCCCCATGTCCCACGCCGCCCACCCCGAGGCCACCGCCCTCACCGACGAGGAACTGCGCACCCTGGACGCGCACTGGCGCGCCGCCAACTATCTCGCGGTCGGCCAGATCTACCTCATGGCCAACCCGCTGCTGAGCGAGCCCCTGAAGCCCACGCACATCAAGCCCCGGCTGCTCGGCCACTGGGGCACCTCGCCCGGCCTGAACCTCGTGTACACCCACCTCAACCGGGTGATCAAGGTTCGCGGACTCGACGCGCTGTGCGTGTGGGGGCCGGGGCACGGCGGGCCGTCGGTCCTTGCCAACTCCTGGCTGGAGGGAAGCTACAGCGAGACCTACCCGGACGTGTCGCGGGACGGGCCCGGCATGGAGCGGCTGTTCCGGCAGTTCTCCTTCCCCGGCGGGGTGCCCAGCCATGTGGCCCCCGAGACCCCGGGCTCGATCCACGAGGGCGGCGAACTCGGCTACTCGCTCGCGCACGCCTACGGCGCGGCCCTCGACAACCCGGACCTGCTCGTGGCCTGTGTCATCGGCGACGGGGAGGCGGAGACGGGCCCGCTGGCCGCCTCCTGGCACTCCAACAAGTTCCTGGACCCCGTGCACGACGGGGCCGTGCTGCCGATCCTGCACCTCAACGGCTACAAGATCGCCAACCCGACCGTGCTGGCCCGGCTCCCCGAACCCGAACTCGACGCGCTGCTGCGCGGCTACGGCCACGAACCGCTCTACGTCACGGGCGACGACCCGGCCATGGTCCACCGCGCCATGGCCGCGGCCTTCGACGAGGCGCTGAACCGCATCGCCCGGCTGCAGCACCTCGCACGCCAGGAGGGCGCCGACGAGCGCGTGCACTGGCCCGTCGTCGTGCTGCGTACGCCGAAGGGCTGGACCGGTCCGGCCGAAGTGGACGGCGAACCGGTCGAGGGCACCTGGCGCGCCCACCAGGTGCCGCTGGCCGGCGTCCGGGAAAACCCCGTACATCTACGGCAGTTGGAGGAGTGGCTGCGCTCCTACCGGCCCGAGGAGCTGTTCGGGCCCGACGGCCGGCCGGTCGCCGACGTCCTGGCCTGCATCCCCGAGGGAGCCAAGCGGCTCGGCGCGTCCCCGCACGCCAACGGCGGCCTTCTCGTCCGTGAGCTGCCCCTGCCGGCCCTCGACGGCATCGCCGTACCCGTCGAGAAACCGGGCACCAGCCTGCACGAACCCACCCGGGTCCTGGGCACCCTGCTCGAACAGGTCATGCGGGACACCGCCGGGCGACGGGACTTCCGGCTCGTCGGCCCGGACGAGACCGCCTCCAACCGGCTCCAGGCCGTCTACGACGCCAGCGGAAAGGCCTGGCAGGCCGAGACGCTCCCGGTCGACGAACATCTGGACCGGCACGGCCGGGTGATGGAGATCCTCTCCGAACACGTCTGCCAGGGCTGGCTGGAGGGCTATCTGCTGACCGGCCGGCACGGATTGTTCTCCTGCTACGAGGCGTTCGTGCACATCGTCGACTCGATGGTCAACCAGCACATCAAATGGCTGAAGACGTCCAGGGAACTGCCCTGGCGCGCGCCCGTCGCCTCCCTCAACTACCTGCTGACCTCGCACGTGTGGCGCCAGGACCACAACGGCTTCTCGCACCAGGACCCCGGCTTCGTCGACCATGTGCTCAACAAGAGCCCCCAGGTCGTGCGCGTCTACCTCCCGCCCGACGCCAACACCCTGCTGTCCGTGACCGATCACGCGCTGCGCAGCCGCGACTACGTCAACGTGATCGTCGCCGGCAAGCAGCCCTGTTTCGACTGGCTCTCCCTCGACCAGGCCAACGCCCACTGCGCCCGCGGCGCCGGGATCTGGGACTGGGCCGGCACAGAGAACGGCGGCGAACCGGACGTCGTCCTGGCCTGCGCCGGTGACGTACCCACGCAGGAGGTGCTGGCCGCCGCCCAGCTGCTGCGCCGGCACCTGCCCGAGCTGGCGGTGCGGGTGGTCAACGTGGTGGACATGACCCGGCTGATGTCGCACGAGGACCATCCGCACGGGATGAGCGACTTCGAATACGACGGCCTGTTCCCCGCCGACAAACCGGTGATCTTCGCCTACCACGGCTACCCGTGGCTGATCCACCGCCTCACCTACCGCCGCGCGGGACACGCGAACCTGCATGTGCGCGGATACAAGGAGTCCGGCACCACGACCACCCCGTTCGACATGGTCGTGCGCAACGACCTCGACCGCTACCGGCTCGTCATGGACGTCCTCGACCGGGTCCCCGGCCTTGCCGTGCGCGCCGCCGCCGTACGCCAGGCCATGGCGGACGCCCGCACCCGCCACCACGCCTGGATCCGCGCACACGGCACCGACCTTCCGGAGGTCGCCGAGTGGAGCTGGAACGGCTGAACCCGGCCCCGGACGGGGGCTAGGGCAGCCGTGTATGCACCTCGAAGACACCCGCGAGGCCGGTGGTGCGCAGCAGCCGCAGGAAGTCCACGCTGTCGGTGACCAGCCGCAACCGGCCCCGCCGGGCGAGTGCCCGGTTCCGTGTCCGGCACAGGACGCCCAGTCCGGTGCAGTCGATGAAGACGACCTGCCGCAGGTCGATCACCAGGTCGTGCCGCGGCTGGGCGGTGAGTGCGTCGAGCCGGTCCACCAGGGTCTGCGCGGCCAGCAGATCGACGTCGCCCTGCAGAGCCACGACCGTCGGGCCCTCGGCCGCGCCGTCCGTGGGATACGAATCCACGCGCGTGTGGTTCTCGGACATGACACGATCAAAGCGGGGCCGAGCCGCCCGCGGTAGGGCCGACCGGCCCCCGAAGGAAGACCGGGGCACGCCCGAGCGGGGCCGGTCGGGTGCCCGATCGTCGTCGCCGGCCGCCTGTGGGGGGTGATCGTCGTGTCGAAGCAGAGCGACGACCCCTTCCCGGCGAGGACCGAGTCGCCGATCGCCGCATTCACCGATCTCGTCGCGATCGCCATCGAGAACGCCGGGGCCCATGCGGAACTGACGGCCTCGCGAGCCCGCATCGTCAACGCTGCCGACGGGGCGCGCCGCCGCATCGAACGTGATCTGCACGACGGCGTCCAGTAGCGGCTCGTCTCGCTGCTCGTCCTGATCCACAACGCGCAGCCGACGGTTCCGCCGCAGCTGGACGACCTCCGCACGGAGCTCCACGATCTCGCGGAGGGGCTCACGGACGCGTTCGACGAACTCCGCGAGGTGGCGCGCGGTATCCATCCCGCGATCCTGGCCCAGGGCGGCCTCGCTCCCGCGCTCAGGACACTCGCCCGCCGATCGGCCGTCCCCGTCGATCTCGACGTGCACGTGCGGGAAAGGCTGCCCGAGCGGGTCGAGGTCAGCGCGTACTACGTGGTCTCCGAGGCCCTGACGAACGCGGTGAAACACGCGCGGGCCTCGGCGGTCTCCGTCACCGTGGACGCCGACTCCGAGATGCTGCGTGTCCGGGTGCGGGACGACGGTGTCGGCGGCGCCGACTTCGAGGCCGGTACCGGCCTCGTGGGCCTCAAGGACCGTGTGGAAGCGCTCGACGGCACCATGTTCCTCGACAGTCCGGCCGCTGCGGGGACCACCCTCAGCGCGGAGCTGCCCTTCGGGCCGGCCGACCGTGCCGGACACGACTAGACCGCCGGTCCGGTTCCGTCACCGGCTGCAGAAGGGGGCCGGCTGCCTGCCGGCCCCCTCGGTGAGGGACCTACCGTCCGTGGCCGCCCCCGCCGTAACCGCCCCCGCCGTGGCCGCCGCCGTAACCGCCGCCATAGCCGCCCCCGCCGTAGCCGCCGTGGTCACCATGGTCGTCACCCCAGCCGCTGTCGTGCCCCCAGCCGCCGTGATCGCGTCCGAAGTCGTCGTAGCTGACGGAGTACCCGTGGTCGTGGTCATGATGACCGGCGTACATCGGCGCGGCGACTGCCGACGCAGCGGCACCTCCCAGGGTCAGAACGAGACCCGCAAGGGCAGCGAGAGGCCATTTGGCGTTACGCATGACAATCTCCTGAGCGGATCGAAACCGAGAGCGCATCGCAGACGACGCGCACGCAAGAGGGGCCGTCAGGCCTTGGGCCCGGTAAGCGCCTTGGACGGGCAGGGCATGTGTGGATGGCGCAGGGCTCCCACACGATCGGCATCCCTTTTGCCCTTTTCCTGGTTTCAGCGCTGCCTCGGGAGGAGGGTCCGGACAACCCTGGAGGCCTGAAGGCGCTCTACCGGCCAGCGGTAATCCTCCGCATCCGCGCGGTCGGCGCGCGACTGCCGCGCTGCTGCTTCGCTACTCGTCCGCGGCCTCCGGTCCGCTGATCCGGCGGGCGGCCTCGACGACGGCCGCGCGATGGCGGGCCAGCTGCTCTGCCGGCCAGGACTGCCACGCACCCTCGGTGCCGGCGCCCTCGGCGGCCCAGAACCATGCCTGGGCGACGGAGAGGACCATGGTCAGCAGGTCCTCCGGTGTCATCTCCGGGGCGAGCCGGCCGTGCTGCTGGGCGGCAGCCACTTCGGCCGTCTTGCGGCGGTAGGCGTCCGCTTCGAGTCCGGTGGCCGAGGGGCGTTCCAGGAGCTTCCACAGGCGCAGGCGCATGAGGTCGGGCCGGGCGACGAGATGGTCGAAGATCGCGCCCGCGTATCCGGGCAGGTCCTCGACGTCGAACGGCACGGACTCGGCGCCCGCCGTCAGCGCCCGTTGCAGCACCTCGTCGAACAGCTGTTCCTTGTTGCCGAAGTAGACGTAGATCAGCCGCTTGTTCACACCCGCGGACTCGGCGATCCGGTCCACCCGGGCTCCGGCGATGCCGTAGGCGGCGAATTCGGCGAAGGCGGCGTCGAGCAGCCGGGCCTTGGTTGCGCTGGAGTCCCGTGTCATGTCCGCCACCCTAGCAAGTAACTATCTAGTTATTGACATGAGTGCTCCATGGTCCTACGGTATGTATCTATCCAGTTAGTTATTGAAGGGAGTGGTTCTCGTGGAACACCGCGTACTGGGCAGCCGGGGGCTGACCGTCGGAGGACAGGGACTCGGCTGCATGGGGATGAGCGCCTTCTACGGCGCCACGGACGAGACCGAGTCGCTGGCCACCGTCGACCGCGCGCTGGAGCTGGGCGTCACCCTGCTGGACACCGCCGAGAGCTACGGCCCGTTCGTCAACGAGCAGCTCCTCGGCAAGGCGCTGGCAGGGCACCGGGATGCTGCTGTCGTGGCGACCAAGACCGGTGTCGAGATCACCGACGACGGCCGCGCGGTCGGCCTCAACGGCCGGCCCGAGTACGTACGCCGTGCGCTCGAACGCTCTCTGCGCCATCTGGGCACCGACCACGTCGACCTGTACTACCTGCACCGCATCGACCCCGAGGTGCCGATCGAGGAGACCGTCGGTGCGCTGGCCGAGCTGGTCGCCGAGGGCAAGGTCCGCCACATCGGCGTGTGCGAGGCATCCGCCCGGACGATCCGGCGCGCCCACGCCGTGCACCCGCTCACCGCGGTGCAGACCGAGTACTCGCTCTTCGAGCGCGACATCGAGCACAACGGTGTGCTCGACACCCTGCGGGAGCTGGGGATCGGCCTGGTCGCCTACTCCCCGCTGGGGCGTGGCTTCCTGTCCGGCGCCATCACCAGCCCCGAGGACTTCGCGGCGGACGACTGGCGCCGGACCGACCCCCGCTTCCAGGGCGAGAACTTCGACCGCAATCTCGATGTCGTCCGCGAGGTCCGCCGCGTCGCCTCCGCCAAGGAGGTCACGCCCTCCCAGCTGGCGCTCGCCTGGGTCCAGCACCAGGGCGCGATCGCCATCCCCGGCACCAAGCGCCGCCGCTACCTGGAGGAGAACGTCGCCGCGACCGAGGTGACCCTCACCGCCGAGGACATCTCCGCGATCGAGGCGGTCGCGCCCCACGGCGTGGTCACCGGCGACCGCTACACACCCGAACTCATGGCAACGCTCGACGGCTGAGAAGCCGCCGGGACCCTAGCGCCGCCCCGTTGCGGGGACCGAAGCGAAGGCCTTCCGTGTGCAGGCTCGCGCCCTCGCGCCAGGAGGGGCATCTCATGTCCGTTCCTGCGCAACGTCGGCGACACTTCCCTGCCCCGGCACCCGGATCCCTTGCGGCCGGCCGGTTTCGGCGGCACGACCGGACTCGCGCTGCCGCCGCGGAAGACGGTGGAACAGGGCGCCGCGACCTCGGTGCTGCCGGCCGCCTCGCCGACGGTGGAGGGCATCAGCGGCCGCTGCTCCGAGGACTGCGCACCGGCCGAACCGGTGACCGAACGGGCCGGTGCCGTCGCGGGCGTCGCGCCGTACGCCCTGGACAAGGAGAACGCGTCCCGGCTGTGGGGCGTGTCCGAGGCTCGTCCGCCGGTGCGGTGACCGCACAGGTCCGCCGGGTTGGGCGATGGAGGCAATGATGACGAGCGGTCGGCCTCCCGGTCGGATGCCCTGCCCGCTACGGACTTTGGCGCATTCGCGTCGTCGGCACGGCAGTAGAGTGAAAAGGTGACCGCTCTGCCGGAAGACCGGCCGCCACTGATGGGTGAAGACGACCGCGACTCGGCCGTGCGGCGCCTGCAGGAGGCCTACGCCGAAGGGCACATCTCGCACGAGGATTTGGACGAACGCCTCCACCAGGTGCTCACTGTCAGGACGCACAGCGGGCTCGTGTCGGCTCTGGCCTCCCTCCCGGAGGAGAATGTGGGCACCACGTCCACGATCGCTGCCGCCGGTGGACGGATCAAGCGGCGCGGCGTGTGGCGGGTACCCCGGAGCCTGAAGGTCGAGTCTGCATTCGGAAGGGTGCATCTGGACCTGTCCCGGGCGGTCATCGAGCATTCGGTGGTCGACATCGAGTTGCAACTCGGCACCGGCAGCGCCAAGATCACGGTGCCATGCGACGCGAGCGTCGACGTCGAGGATCTGCGCACCGGGTGGAAGGACTTGCTCTACAAGACCCGGCGGCGCTCCCGCCCGGGTGGGCCGAGGATCCGGATCTCGGGAACCATGGGGTTCGGACGGCTGAAGATCCGCCACGCGCGGCGCTGAGGTTCCATCCACCACCAGGACCACCACCTGTCGGGCACTTCTTCGTCCCCGCTCGACTACTGGTGCTGTGGCCAGATGGGTTCGGCGGGTTGAGATCAGGCCGCGACAGCGAGGAGGCTGCGTACTGCTTCGCGGCCGATGCGGATGATCCGGCCGTGGATTGTGCGCAGGCAGGGACGGGCCCTCGGGGTGCAGGGTCGCCTTGAGCGCATTGACCGGCGGCTCGGCCAACTCGCCTGCCACGTCGCCGAGGAACAGGCCCATGGCCCGGTTCGCGGCCGGCAGCTCCCAGCGCACGCTGACGGCGAGCGGCCCCAGGTCCACCACCGCCGCGCCGGGATCCGGTCGGAGATCCTGGCGGGCGACGGCGAGGAGACCTCGTTCGCCACCGGAACCGATGTGATCGTCCTCGACGAGGACGGCCGGATCAGCTCGGTCACCGTGTTCCTCGACCGGGCACCCGAAGGCTTCGACGCCGTTGCTCACGACCAGGCCACGACCAAGCCCACGACTGGATACGCCGGCCGAAACCCCGCGCTCCTTCCCCGGCGTCGGCGGCGAGCCCGCCACCGGTGCCGGGGAGGTTCGGCAGATGGTGCTCAGCAGTAGAGGTTGCCGCCCGCCGAGGTGCCGAGGATCTGCACGATCCGCTGATAGGCATCCACGCGGCTCTGCACCTGCGCCGGGTTCTTTCCGTCGCACTCCAGGGAGCCGTTGATGCTGCGGATGGTCTGGCCGAATCCGGCGCTGCCGACCATGGCGTTGTGCGGCGTCATCGTGCCGGGTCCCGACTGCGTGTTCCAGTACCAGAGCCCCGTCTTCCAGGCGACGGAGGCGTCGGTCTGAACGAGGGAGGGGTTGTTGAGCAGATCGATGCCGAGCGCGTCGCCCGCCGCCTTGTAGTTGAAGTTCCAGCTGAGCTGGAGCGGGCCGCGGCCGTAGTAGGCGGACTGACCCGCCGGGCATCCGTAGGGCTGGCTCCAGTCGCAGTAGTGCGGGTAATTGGCGGTGTTCTGTTCCACGACGTAGACCAGTCCGCCGGTCTCGTGGCTGACGTTGGCGAGGAAGGCCGCGGCCTCCTGCTTCCTGACGGTGTCACTGCCGGTGTTCGCGAAGCCCGGGTAGGCGCTCAGGGCTGCCACGAGGCCGCTGTAGGTGTAGAAGGGATTCCGGTTCGGGAACATCTGGTTGAACTGGGCTTCGCTCACGACAAAGCTGCCCGAGGGGTCCGTGGAGCCGCCGTCGCAGGGGTAGGGATCCCAGTACCAGGTGCTGATGGTGGGGTCGTAGCCCGGGTTGTCGTGTTCTGCGATGTAGGCCTTGCCGTCGGTGTATCGGACGATGTCGCCGGTGGCGTACGACTTGCCGGCCGTCCAGCCCGGGTAGCCGGAGCAGGCCGCGGCGGACGCTCCTGCGGCCGGCAGCAGTACCGGTGCGGCGGTTCCGACCACGATCGCGGCCAGGCATGCGGAGAGGCGGCGCTTCGACACAGGGTCAACTCCTTTGCGGAGCAGGGCTGCACCGGAGGCGGGGGAGAGCCTTGTACGCACGTGCCGGCAGGGGCGGCCACGGCGTCCGGGCAGATGCGGTGGGGGTGTCGCCACACTCAACCGCTTTGGTCTGTACCAGTCAAGGGTGTAGACCAGTCAGATCGGACAACGTTGGCAGACAGGCGCACGGGAGCCATGCCGCCGAAGGCCAGGAGCGAGGGCGGGGTGCCCGGCCGCGCTCGATGCGTTGCCGGGCACCCCGGGTGTCGGGCGCCGAAGTGCCGCCGGTACCCCGGGTGTCGGGCGCCGAAGTGCTGCCGGGTGGCCTCGATGCGACCGAGGTGCGTGGTGGCCTCGATGCGACCGAGGTACGGGGCGGCCTCGACGTGACCCAGGCGTGTGGCGGCGTCGATGTGACCGAAGCGCCTGGCGGCGTCGATGTGGCCGGGGCGCGCGGGTGCCGGGGGCGGCGCGGTCCGGGCTCAGGGTGTGCTGTCGGTGTTCCGCACCAGCTCGATCGCCCTGGCCAAGGTGGTGAGCCTGGCCTCCAGGTCCTCCCCGGCCGGGTAGAGGCGCACGGTGTCGACACCGGCTGCGCGCCACACCCGCAGCCGCTCGCGCACCATGGTCTCCGTGCCGATCAGCGTCGTACCCAGGACCATCTCGTCGGTCACCAGGGCCGTCGCACCGTCCCGGTCACCGGCCTGCCATCGCTCGCGCACCTCGGCGGCGACCTCGGCCCAGCCCTGACGGCTGTAGGCGCTGTTGTAGAAGTTGGTGGACGCGGAGCCCATGCCGCCCAGGCTGAAGGCCAGTTCCTTCTTGCGTCCTGCGGTCATCGTGGCGAGCGCGTCCTCGTCGGGGGCGAAGGCGACCTCGGCGCCCTGACAGACGTCCAGGGCGGCGCGGGTGCGGCCGCTGCGGGCCAGGCCGTCGTCGAGGTGGGCGAAGTAGGCGTCGCCCGCGCCCTCGGGCACGAAGCTGGTGCCCAGCCAGCCGTCGGCGACTTCGCCGGTCAGCCGGAGCATGGCCGGCGACAGAGCGGCCAGGTAGAGGGGGATGGTGTGCTCGGCCCGCATGGAGAGCCGCATCGGGACTGCTTCACTCCCGGGCCGCGGGATCGTGAACTCCGCCCCGGAGTAGGAGAGTTTGCCGCCGTCGAACAGCCGCCGGACGATCTCGACGGTTTCCCGCATACGCCGCAACGGCCGGGCGAAGGGGACCCCGTGCAGTCCTTCGATCACCTGTGGGCCCGAGGCGCCCAGGCCGAGCAGGAAGCGCCCACCGGACAGGTTGGACAGCGTGACGGCGGTCTGCGCGACGGCGGCCGGGGTGCGCGTACCCAGTTGCATGACACCGGATCCCAGCAGCATCCGGTCCGTGAGCGCGGCGTAGTGGCCCAGCGCGGAGGGGGCGTCGGAGCCCCATGCCTCGGCGACCCAGCAGACGTCCAGGCCCAGCTTTTCCGCCTCGACGACGAAGTCCGTCTGCCGGGCCCAGTTCCCGTCGCCCGAGGCCTCGACCGTGGTGGCCGTACGCATCATGCCTCCGCCCGCTTCTTGATCTGCTCGAGGGTCGAGGCGATGCCCCGCTCGAACTCGCGCAGCCGTACGAACACGATCTTCTGCTCCTTCTCCGGCGTCCTGTCGATCGCGACGGACAGTCCGGAGCGGCCCGGACCCAACTGCATCCACTCCGAAAGCTCAGTCCCGCCGTCCCGGGGCCGAAGGCGGAAACGCCAGATCGCTGCGGGGGTGCTGGGGTCCTCCACCGCCCAGGCGAGAACCAGCTCCGGCTCGCACTCGATCACATGCGAGGTCGTCGACCACTCCCCGAACGCCTCGTGCCTGCTGTGGCCGGCGAACCTGGCGCCCACGCACGGCCCGTCGGCCCCGTCGAGCCATTCGACCGACTGGAGCTCCTCGCTCATGGCCGGCATCAGGGCGATGTCGCTCACCACGGCCCACACCCGCTCCGGCGGGGCCTCGATCCACGTCCGTACCTCGACCGTGGGCTTGTCCGCGTACCGCGCGCCCGTCCACTCCACGTCCGGCGGCCTCCTCGCCTCAGGGGATGCGACCAAGGGTTGCTTCATGAGACTTAGCTGTCAAGGGCGGTGTGTCAGGGAGTGGTCAGTCGGTGCCGAACCGGCGCTGCACATCCGGCCGGAGCTTGAGCCGCTCGGGGTAGCCGGGCCCCATCCGCATCGAGGTCTCCTGTGCCGCCAGGGGTCTGCGGCAGGCGGAGCACACCACCTCGGGCGTCGTGTCGTGGTCGCACGCGTCGTGGTGGAACACCACCGGGACGCCTTCCTCGCCCGCCAGCCAACGATCGCCCCACCGTGACATCGTGGCCAGCACGGTGAACAGGTCACGTCCCTTCTCCGTGAGGACGTAGTCGTAGCGCGGCGGTTCGGTCTCGTACAGGCGCTTCTCCAGCACTCCCTCGTCCACCAGGCGGCGCAGCCGGTCGGTGAGGGTGTTGCGCGCGATGCCCAGTTCCTGCTGGAACTCGTCGAAGCGGCGGATGCCGTAGAACGCCTCCCGCACGACGAGAGGCGTCCAGGGGTCACCCAGCAGGTCAAGGGTCCGCGCGATGGAGCACGGCCAGTTGGCGAACGACGTGCGTTTCATGTCCCTTATGATAGTCAGTCTCGCAAGAAAACCCAGCTGATGGCGATGGTGGGAGTGCCGAGGCTTCGGGGTGGCGATGTCCGATGCCCGCTTCCCGGCGGGAGGGCAACGGGAACCCTCCCGGTGGCCGAGGTCAGCGCCCGGCGGCCCTTGCCAGGGCCTCCTCGGCCCGGGCGGCGAGGGTGCCTACCAGATCGGCCGCGGACGGCAGGTCGCCGATGAGATCGATCGCCTCGCCCGCCCATTGCGGCAGCGCGGGAATCGTGCCCTCGGCCACGGCGTCCTGGTACGCCTGCCGGGCCTGCGGTGCGGCTGCGAGTTCGTCCTCCCGGCCCCGCCATCCGTCGAGGAAGGGGTGGCCCAGCGTGCGCGCGGTGTACTGCGCCGGCCACCGCGAGCCGCGGGCGATGTCCAGCACTCGGTTGCGTTCGGTGTCCTCCCCGCGTCCCGCCACGATCGCCCGGGCGGTCGCGGGGTCGACCAGGGCCTCGGCCGTGGCCTGGAAGCGGGTGCCGAGCAGGGCGCCGGCCGCCCCCAGCGCCAGCGCCGCCGCGACACCGCGGCCGTCGGCGATGCCGCCTGCCGCGAGCACCGGCACCGGCGCCGCCAGGTCCACCACGACAGGGACGAAGGGCAGCGTGGACCGCCCGTGCCGGGCTCCGTGCCCGCCCCCTTCGGTGCCCTGCGCCACGATCACGTCGGCGCCCACGTCCACCGCCCTCCGGGCCTCCTCCACGTCGGTGACCTGAAGGATCAGCGGGGTGCCCGTATCGCGGATGCGCTCCGAGAACGGACCGGGATCGCCGAAGGAGAGCATCACCGCCCTCGGCCTGTGCTCCAGCGCCCGGGCCACGACGCCGTCGTCGACCGCCCACGTCTGAAAGCCGATGCCCCAGGGCTTCCCGGCGCTCTCCGCGACCAGGACGGGCAGTTCGCGAGCCAGCCACTCCTGGTCCCCGTTCCCGCTGCCGAGCAGCCCGAGGCCGCCGCCGCGGGAGACCGCCGCCGTCAGGGCGCCGCCGGCCGACCCGCCCATCGGGGCCAGGGCGATCGGATGCTCCACGCCGAACAGTTCCGTGAACGCTGTCGACAGTCCCATGGCCGCAATCCTCGCCCAGCCGCCACGCCGGATGCGGCCGAATCGGCAGGGGGGCCGGACATACCGGGGGAGCGGGCGCAACTCCGGGCGACGATCGACCGGTTCGTGGCGCGGATGCCCTGGGCGACGACGTCCACGGCATC
>NZ_JBFAET010000174.1:0-19353 GCF_040642095.1 Streptomyces sp. NPDC020362 | reverse complement strand
CGCGCTGCACCGGCTCGTGCCACACCCGGTCCAACACCGCCTGCGGAACCGGCGCGTGCCGGGCTCGTCGACGTTCGGCGCGTCTCCGGTGGCCGGGCGTCGGCCCCCGCCCGCGCTCCGGAAGTCCGTCTGTGTCCGATGCCCGAGCTCCGAAGTCCGTCCGTGTCCGATGGCCGGGCGCTGGACTCGGCCACACCCCCGGAAAGTCCGTTTGTGTCCGAGTGAAGTCCGGGACTGTTTACTTTCCGGAATGCCGGGCGTATTCTCCCAGTGAAACCACACGTTCGGGCATCAGTCGGAGGCGAACGGACATGTACGCACCGGAGCGACAGCAGGAGATCCTCCGGCTCGCCCGTGACGGCGGCCGGGTGGACGTACTGTCGCTGGCCGAGGAGTTCCAGGTCACCGCGGAGACGATCCGCCGCGACCTGAAGGCCCTCGACCGCGCCGGCCTCGTCCGCCGGGTGCACGGTGGCGCCATCCCCGTCGGGCGCCTCGACTTCGAGCCCGACCTCGCCGAACGCGAGTCCACCGCCGCCGACGAGAAGGACCGCATCGCCAAGGCGGCCCTCGCCGAGCTGCCCACCGAGGGCACGATGATCCTCGACGCCGGTACGACGGTGGCCCGCGTGGCGGCGGCCATCCCGCTCGAGGCCTCCCTCACCGTCGTCACGCACAGCCTGCCGATCGCGGCCCGCCTCGCCGACCACCCGGGCATCCAGCTCCACCTGGTCGGCGGGCGCGTACGGCACCGCACGCGCGCCGCCGTCGACGCATGGGCGCTGCGCGCCTACGGCGAGATCCGCGCCGACGTCCTGTTCGTCGCCGCCAACGGCTTCTCCGCCGAGCACGGTCTGACCACCCCCGACCTCGCGGAGGCCGCGGTCAAGCGCGCGGCCGTCGCCGCCGCCCGGCGCGTGGTCCTGCTCGCCGACTCCTCCAAGCACGGTCAGGAGCACTTCGCCCGTTTCGGCGACCTGAGCGACGTGGACCTGCTGATCACCGACAGCGGGCTGAGCCCCGAAGACTCCTCCGCCATCGAGAGCGGCGGCACGGAAGTAGTGCGCACATGATCCTCACCGTCACCCCCAACCCCTCCCTCGACCGCACCTACGAGGTCCAGGCCCTCAAGCGTGGCGAGGTCATCCGTGCCGAGACCGAGCGCATGGACCCGGGCGGCAAGGGCGTGAACGTCTCGCGCGCGGTCGCGGCCGCCGGTCGGCGTACGGTCGCCGTCCTGCCCCTGGGCGGTGCGCCGGGGGCGCTCATCGCCGATCTGCTCGACGCCCAGGGCATCGAGGTCGCGCCGGTCCCGGTCGCCGGTGCCACTCGCTCCAACATCGCGCTCGCGGAGGCGGACGGGGTGCTCACGAAGATCAACGCCCCGGGCCCGGAGCTGTCGGCGGCCGAGCAGGAACTCTTGCTGGACGCCGTCCGTCTGCAGTCCCGGGACGCCGACTGGATCGCGTGCTGCGGGAGCCTGCCCCGGGGGCTCGCGCCCTCGTGGTACGCCGACGTCGTCACGCGGGCGCACGCCGCAGGCGCACGCATCGCCCTGGACACCTCCGGGCGTGCGCTCCTGGAGGCGCTGCGCGCGCGGCCCGACGTGGTGAAGCCGAACGCCGAGGAGCTGGCGGAAGCCGTCGGGCGCCCGCTGGCGACGGTGGGCGACGCGGTGAAGGCGGCCGAGGAGTTGCGTGAGATGGGCGCGCGCGCCGTCCTCGCGAGCCTCGGCGCCGACGGCCAGCTGCTCGTGGACGACGAGGGTGCCTGGTTCGGCAGCGCCCGCGCGGACACCGTACGCAGCAACGTGGGCGCCGGTGACTCCTCCCTCGCGGGCTTCCTGATCGCCGGCGGCAGCGGCCCCGACGCCCTCGCCTCCGCCGTCGCCCACGGCGCCGCCGCCGTGCAGCTTCCCGGCAGTGTCATGCCGACCCCTGCCGACCTGGACCTGTCGGCGGTGACGGTCACCGCCGACATCCCGGTCGACCACGAGCTGACGGAGCCGGTGTCATGAACGTCCGAAGCGTCGTCACGACCATGTCGCCGTCCCCGCTCGAACGGACGGCTCCGACGCCGCTTCATGCAACGGTCATGACCGCGCTCCGTCCCGCGGCCTTGGTTCCGGTCCGTCCCGCGGCCGTGATCCCGCTCCCTCCCGCAGCCGTGGCTCCGCTCCGTCCCACGGCCATGGCTCAGCTCCGTTCCACGGCCGTGGCTCCGCTCCGTTCCGCGGCCACGGTTCTGCTCCGTTCCACGGTCGTGGTCCCGCTCCATCCATCGGCCATGAAGCGGCGAGGCTCCCCGTTACTCGTCGCGTCCGCGGGCCGGCAGGGCACCCCGAGCCGCTCCGCCGCCCCCAGGAGGCGGGGGCTCCCCGGCCCCGTCTCCGTCCACCCCGCCACTTCCCCCCACGGCACCCACGTCCCCACCCCCGCCCACCCCACTCCTCGGGCGATACGCGTGCATAGGAGCCCGCGATGAGCGACATGATCACCGCGGACCTGGTCGACCTCGACCTGTCCGCCGACACGAAGGAAACGGCGGCGCGCGCCCTCGCCGAGCGCATGGTGGCGCAGGGCCGGGTGACCGACCTGGAGGGCTTCCTCGCCGACGTGGCCGCCCGCGAGGCCCAGATGCCGACCGGCCTCGACGGCGGCATCGGCATCCCGCACTGCCGCAGCCCCCATGTCACCGAGCCGACACTCGCCTTCGGCCGCAGCGCGGCGGGCATCGACTTCGGCGCCGCGGACGGCCCCGCCGACCTGATCTTCCTCATCGCCGCCCCGGCCGGTGCGGACAACGCCCACCTCACGATCCTCTCCTCCCTGGCCCGGCAGCTGATGAACACCGAGTTCACGGATGCGCTGCGGTCGGTGGGCGAGGCGGGGACGGCGGCGGCGCTGATCCGGGGGGACGAGGCACCGGCGGGCGCCGCCGAGGGAGTGGCCGGGACGGCGGCCGAGCATGCCGGAGCACAGGGCGCCGTGGGCGCCCCCGTGAACACCGCTGCGGCGCCGGGGGCGGCCTCCGCCGGCGCCGCGGCGGGCAGTACGGCGCAGCAGGCGCCGGGCGAAGGCACCGGCGCGGGCAAGGACCCGCGAACGGGCGTCGGCGCGGGTGAGGGTGTGACCGTGGGGGGTGTGACGGCGGGTGCGGGTGCGTCCGCCCCCGCGCACGGCGGCACGGCCGGCGCGTCCGACGGGTACGGCGCGGGCGAACGCCCCTTCCGTGTCGTCGCCGTCACCTCCTGCCCGACGGGCATCGCCCACACCTACATGGCGGCCGAGTCCCTGGAGAACGCGGGCCGTGACGCGGGCGTCGAGGTCGTCGTCGAGACGCAGGGCTCGGCCGGCTTCACCCGGCTCGACCCGGCGGTGATCGCGGCGGCGGACGGCGTGATCTTCGCGCACGACGTCCCCGTACGCGACAAGGACCGCTTCGCGGGCAAGGCGACGGTCGACGTCGGCGTGAAGGCGGGCATCAACCGCCCGGCCGAGCTGATCGCCGAGGTGCGCTCCAAGGCCGAGCGCGGCGAGGTCACCGCGGCCGCCGCTGCGGGAACGCCGGTCGAGCGGGCCGGCGACTCCACCGAGGGCTACGGCACCAAGCTCCGCAAGTGGCTGATGTCCGGCGTGAGCTACATGGTTCCGTTCGTCGCCGCGGGCGGCCTCCTCATCGCCCTCGGCTTCGCGATCGGCGGCTACAAGATCAACAAGGCGCCGTCGGTGATGGACCACTTCGTGTGGACCCAGGCCGACAGCTGGGGCGCGCTCCTGTTCCAGATCGGCGTCGTCTCCTTCGGCTTCCTCGTCCCGGTCCTGGCCGGCTACATCGCCTACGGCATGGCGGACCGGCCCGGCCTGGTCCCCGGATTCGTGGGCGGCGCGATCTCGCTGACCATCAACGCCGGCTTCCTCGGCGGCCTGGTGGCCGGTCTGATCGCCGGTGGCGTGGTGCTGGCGATCCAGAGGATCAACATCCCCGCGGCGTTGCGCGGCATCATGCCGGTGGTGGTGATCCCGCTGATCTCCTCGGCGATCGTCGGCTTCCTGATGTTCGTCGTCGTCGGTAGGCCCATCGCCTCCGCCCAGAAGGGCCTGACCGACTGGCTGAACGGTCTCACCGGCGCCAACGCCGTCCTGCTCGGCGCCCTGCTCGGCCTGATGATGTGCTTCGACCTAGGCGGTCCGGTCAACAAGGTCGCCTACACCTTCGCCACGGCGGGCATCGCCGTCTCCAACCCCAGTGACTCCGCGATGAAGATCATGGCCGCGGTGATGGCGGCCGGCATGGTCCCGCCGCTGGCGATGGCCCTGGCCACGACCGTCCGCGGGAAGCTCTTCACGCAGACCGAGCGCGAGAACGGCAAGGCCGCGTGGGTGCTGGGCGCCTCCTTCATCTCCGAGGGCGCGATCCCGTTCGCCGCGGCGGACCCGCTGCGGGTCATCCCGTCCGCCATGGTGGGCGGCGCGGTCACCGGTGCCCTGTCGATGGCCTTCGGAGCCACCCTGCGCGCCCCGCACGGCGGCATCTTCGTGGTCCCGCTGATCGGCAACCCGTTCTTCTACCTCATCGCCATCGTGGCCGGCATGTGCGTCACCACCGCCCTGGTCGTCATCCTCAAGGGCATGCGCAAGCCGGTCCCGCAGACCACGGCCGAGGACCCCGCCGAGAGCGCGGCCACGGCGTCGAGGGAGGCGCAGCAGCCGCTCGCCGCCTGAGGGTGCACCGCCGCCTCTTGTCCCTTTGGTGAACTGTGAGTTGTTCACGCCACCTGCGAGATACGTCACGGTCCGGGGCCATAGTCCCGGACCGTGGTGTGTACTGGGGCGTATGCCTGAGCACGTCTCGACTCTTCAGCTGATCGGCGCGGTCGCCCTCACCGCCGCAGGCGTCGCTTGGGCCGTCGTGGTGACGCGACTGCTGCGCCGCGCCCGTGTCGAGGCCACCAGGCGACTGGCAGCCGCCGCGCTCCCGGCCCTCCCGCACCAGTCCCCGGTCGGCCCCTCGCAGGAGTCCGTCGAGCTGACCCCGGCCGAACAGGACGCCTTCGCGGGCCTGGTACGCCGACTCGGTCACCGCTAGAACCTGTCCGGCGGACCATGCCGGAATCGAGGCCGGCCCGATCCGCCGGACAGGCCCTAGCCCTGCCGGGCCGCGCGTCGCTCCATGGCGTTCCGTGCCGCGTCCGCCGTGGTGTACACCTCGCACATGTGCCGCCCGTCGGGCGTCGCCGTGTGCTCGACCTCCCACAGGGAGATCTCCCGGCCGTCCGGCAGCAGGAACGCGTGCTCGTACAGCGCGAAGCTCAGTCCGGCCCGGGCGGCTCGCCCGGGGCGCCCGAACGCCTGGGTGATCTGATGCGCGGACGCGGTCGCCAGCAGCGCCGCCACCTCCGCGCCCGGCGGGTTCTGGTTCTCCGCGCGGCGCAGCAGCCGGCGCGCGTGGTCCGCCGAGTCGTCCGGGGCGTACACGTGCCGGGGCTCGGGAATCGCCGACAGGTGCGTCAGTGGCGGCAGCTCGAAGTCCGGCGTGTCCGACGGCAGCGGGAGCCGGGCGGTGGAGGCGTGCAGTTCCTCCTTGTCCACATACACCTCGTGCTGCGCGCCGCGGCCCGGAGCGGTGTTGTGCACGAGCTCCCACAGGGTCACCGCCGAGCCGTCGGCGAGCAGCCAGGTGTGCCGGTACGTCTCGCAGTGCAGGCCCGCGCTGTGGTGGGCGGAGTGCAGGGAACTGTCGTGCGCCAGCGCGCAGTCGAGCCGCCGTATCACCTCGTCGGGCAGCTCGAAGGAGTTCAGGGCACGGCCGAGGAGTCGCGCGAGATGCTCCTCCGGAGACTCGGGCGACTCGGCTGGTTCGTACGCTGCCGTCTCGTACGGAACGCTCAAGGCTTCTCCCGGCGTTGCTGCATGTCACCTTGTGGGTGCATACCGTAGCCCCTCGGTCGGACATCATGTCCGGGAACCGAGAAAACGTATGCCGGGAAAACGCGAGGGCCGCGCGAAATGTTCCCGCGCGGCCTCACGTTCCGTCAAAACCAGCCGGTCAGACGGCACTTCCTGCGGTCCAGGCGCTCCACGCCATGTTCCAGCCGTTGAGACCGTTGTCCGGGGACACCGTCTTGTCCGGGGAGTTCTTCACGATCACGACGTCACCGATGAGCGAGTTGTCGTAGAACCACTTGGCCGTCGTGGCGCCCTGTGCGCCCTGCACGTCCGCCAGGCCGACGCAGCCGTGGCTGGTGCCCTCCCGGCCGAAGGGCGGGTTGCCCTTGTTGTACCAGTAGTTGCCGTGGATGAACGTGCCGGACGTCGTCAGGCGCATCGCGTGCGGCACGTCCGAGATGTCGTACTCCCCGCCGAAGCCGACCGTCGAGCCGTTCATGCGGGTCTGCACGAACTTCTCGGAGATGACCATCTGGCCGTTGTACGTGGTGTGCTGCGCGCTGCCCGCGGAGATCGGCACCTGCTTGATCGTCCTGCCGTCCCGCACCACCGTCATGGTCTGCGTGTTGGCGTCGACCGTGGAGACCTGCGAGCGCCCGACCGTGAAGGTCACCGTCTTCTTCTGCACGCCGGAGATGCCGCTGGCGCCCTGGACGCCGTCCAGGTCGATCTTCATCGTGACCTTGGAACCGGCCTTCCAGTAGTCCTGCGGCCGGAAGTCCAGCCGCTGGTCCCCGAACCAGTGCCCGACCACCTGCTGCCCGCTGCTGGAGTTGACCGTGATGTGCGACTGCACGGCCTTCTTGTCGGTGATGCGCTTGTCGAAAGTGAACGACACCGGCATGCCCACGCCGACCGTCGAGCCGTCGTCCGGCGTGTAGGTGCCGATGAAGCTGTCGCTCGAGTTGACGGTGGTGAAGATGGAGTTGGCCGCCGCCGTACGCCCGTTCGCGTCCTTCGCGGTCGCGGCTATCTGGTACTTGGTGCCGCGCTCCAGCCGCTGCTTCGGCTTCCAGCTGCTGCCGTCCGCCGATATCGCCCCCTGCACGGCCTGCCCCGACCCGGCCACGGTCATCTTCACGTCGGTCAGCTTGCCGTCGCTGACCTTCACCCCGGTCGCGTTGATGGACGCGCCGGTCGAACCGTCCTTGGCCGAGATCGCGATCTGCGCCGTCGACGTCTTGGGCGAGTCCTTGCCGCCCTTCGTGTCGTCCGTGGCGTTGGCGCTGCCACCGCAGGCGGTCAGAGTGAGGGCGCCGACCACCAGGGCGGCACAGGCCCCCAGTGCGCGCCGCGCTGTAATGTCCGGCGTTGTCACGGGCTGCTCCAGGTTCATTCGATGTGCGTGATCCGTTCCAGTGCGTGAAGAAAGAGGGCACCGGCCCGGCGGAAGGTTCCTTTCAAAGTCCCTGAACGCCATCACGTGACAGAACCGCGACATTCCAAGCCTTCGGGCCCCCGACGTGCCCCTTTGCCTTCGGGCCCCCGACGTGCCCCTTTGCCTTCGAGCCCCCGACGTGCCCCTTTGCCTTCGAGCCCTTTTGAACGCCTTGCGCCTACCGCTCCTCGTGCGCCTGCCCGTACAACTCCCTGTACGACGGCCACACTCCGCCCGGCCCCTCGACCGACTCGGCGGCGCGCACGGCGCGTACGATCGCGCGCGTCACGACGTCCGCTCCGGCCGCGAGGATGTCGTTCAGCGCCAGGGGCTGCCCGCCGTCGAGCGGGTGCGCGCCCGTCGCCAGGGCGAACACGGTGTCGCCGTCGTGCAGCAGGTGCACCGGCCGCACGGCGCGCGCGATGCCGTCGTGCGCCGTGCCCGCCATCTTCTGCGCCTGCGCCTTGGTGAGGTCCGCGTCGGTCGCGACCACCGCGAGCGTCGTGTTGAGCGGCGGGGGTGCGTTCTTGGCGGCCACCTCGGCAAGGCGCCGGCGGGCGGCCTCGTGCACGCGCTCCTCCGGGTACCGCACGCGCCCCTGGAACAACTCCCCGTACAGAACGCCCGTTCCGGGATCCGCCACCGCCCCCGCGGCATTCACCACCACCAGCGCGGCCACGGTGATCCCCGAGCCGAGGACCGTACTCGCGGTCCCCACCCCACCCTTGAGCGCCCCCGCCACCGCGCCCGTACCGGCCCCCACGCACCCCTGCGGCACTCTCTCGCCCGGCGTGCTCGCCGCGGCCGCCTCGACCGCCGCGCGGCCCGTCGCCGCGTCCGGGCGGGCGCGGAAGTCCCCGCCCCGTCCCAGGTCGAAGACGCACGCGGCCGGAACCACCGGCACGACATGCGCCGGATCCGACCCGACCGGCACCCCGCGCCCCTGCTCCTCCAGCCAGGCCATGACCCCGGACGCCGCGTCGAGCCCGTACGCGCTGCCGCCGGTCAGTACGACGGCATCGACCTTCTGCACCACGTTGCGCGGGTCGAGGGCGTCGGTCTCCTTGGTGCCGGGGCCGCCTCCGCGCACATCCACGGCGGCGACGGCGCCGCCCTCGGGGGCGAGGACGACCGTGGTGCCGGTGAGCCAGCCGTCCCCGCTGCGGGACGCGTGCCCCACCCGCACCCCGGCGACGTCCGTCAATGCGTCAGTTGTCATGGCGGCCAGTCTGGCCCAGCCCGGGGCGCCGTCGCAGGGCTCAGGCGGCCGCTGCCGTCGTGCCCGTGCGGCGCTCGCGGGTGGCCATGCGCGCAGTGAGCGTCACCCCGGTCGCCACCGCGCCCGCCGCCACGAGCCCTGCCGCGAGCACCGCCCAGTCGCCGAGGAAGGTGCAGCAGATCACCAGGAGTGCCGTGACCGGCAGCACCAGCTGCTGGGAGATGCCGATCTTGAAGTGCCGCGAGTGCAGCGCCCAGACGGTCAGCAGGTACAGCGCCGTCGGCAGGGTCACGGCCGCCGAGGCGGACAGTGTCGAGATGTGTGTCTTGCCGACGGCCTGCTCCACCGCCACCTCCAGGCCGGCGCCGATCGCCGCGGCCGAGGCGAAGATCAGGTAGTGCCCGTAGCCCCAGAGGAACGACTCTCTGTTGGAGCGCAGATGGCCGTGGATGGGCACCACGAAGTAGATCCACCAGGCGGAGAAGACGATCAGCAGCCCGCCCGCCGCGATCGGCAGCAGCCGGCCGAGCGCGTCGTGCTCGCTCACCGCCGACTGCACGGCGACCGTGGCGGCCGCGATCGTCTCTCCGAGCACGATGATCGTGAACAGGCCGTACCGCTCGGCGATGTGGTGCGGATGCCAGGACGTCTGATGGCCCCTCTCGGCGTACAGCGGTACGCACAGCTCCGCGATCGCCATCACCAGGAACACCCACCCCCGGGCGGGTCCGGGCAGCACGACCAGCCCCAGCCAGCCGACCTGGCACAGCAGCACGCCGCCGGCGTATCTGAGCGCCATGGTTCTCTCCGCGCCCTCGGCGCACCGTGCCGCTCTCAGCCACTGCGCGGCCATCGCCACGCGCATGATCAGGTAGCCGAGCCAGACCACCAGGTAGTCGTGTTGCACCGACGCCCGGGGGACGCCCGCTGCCAGCACCAGCACACCGGCGATCTGGACGAGGGTGACGACCCGGTAGAGCACGTCGTCGTTGTCGTACGCGGAGGCGAACCAGGTGAAGTTCATCCAGGCCCACCAGATGGCGAAGAACACCATCGCGTAGTTCCGGATCCCCTCGCCCGCGTGGCCCGCGGCCACGGCGTGCACGAGTTGGCTGCCCGTCTGCGCGATGGCCACGACGAAGCACAGGTCGAAGAAGAGTTCTAGCGGGGAGGCGACCCGGTGCGCCTCGTCGCGCCCGCGCGCGGTGAGCCGACGCAAGGGCCCCTGGGAGTGCGGTGCGCCCGGGGAGGCAGGCGCCGGAGCGGAACTCGACGTCATGCCTCCCAGGACAGCAGAAAACCGCCGCAATATCTTGTGAAGGCATTCACGAGCATGCGGGGGTCCCGGTTCCCGGCGGTCCGGGACGTCTTCGTGGCCCACGGCCGGGCCGTACCCTTGGGGCATGAGCACCGCCCCCAAATCCGAGCCGCACGACCCGTCGGAGCCGCGTGAGCTGTCGGAGCCGCGCGACTCGTCCGAGCCGCGCGAGCCGAAGACCACGCTGGTCTTCGACGACCCCCTGAACCAGCAGTCCTCGGACGACACCGACCGCGGGTGGGGCGAGCGCGGGGACGGCGACAGCGCCGCCGACCTGAAGCGCTTCCTCGACGAGAAGCCGCCCCACCACCTGTGAGCCGCCCGCCAAGGCGCCCCTAACGCTCGTCGTGCCCCGACCCGCGTTGCGCGACCAGCGCGTCGCGGATCTCCTTGAGGACCTCCAGCTCGGTCACCTCGATGACCTCGCGCGAGCCCTCCCGCGCCTTCCGGCGGGCCTCCTGCCGGGCCAGGAACTTCGCCATCGGCAGGACCATCAGGAAGTACACGACCGTCGCCGTGATCAGGAAGCTCAGCGCGGCACCCAGTACGGAGCCCCACATCAGCTGGATGCCGTGGGTGCCCTTGCAGGAGTCGCTCAGGCACGTGCTGTAGTTGTCCAGGTTCTGCGTGCCGATCGCACCCACCAGCGGGTTGATGATCCCCTTCACCACCGAGTTCACGATGTTCGTGAAGGCCGCGCCGATGACTACCGCGACTGCCAGATCGACGACGTTCCCGCGCATCAGGAAGGCTTTGAAGCCCTGCCAGATACTCGGTTCCTTCTGCGTGCTCACCGGGACTCTCCTCGTATGCACAGGGTGTGGAACGAAACCCTCCGCAACCTACGGCACGATGCGGCCATTGTGTCCAATTCCTTGGCTTGATCGGAGGATCCGACAGCGGGTCGTCTGGACAGTGGCCGGGACGGCTCAGCACAGGGCCACCGCCAGCCGTGCCGTGGCGCTCGTACCCACGAGCCGCGCCGCCGTGGCGCGCGGCACCGACAGCACGAGCAGCGCTCCGCTCTCGGCCCCGCCTTCCAGGGGCTCCGGCACCTTCGTCACCCGCACGCCCCGCGCCAGCACCCGGGCGCCGCCCCCGGTCGACGGATCCTCGGCGGCGATGACATCGACCCGGTCGCCGGGCCGCAGCAGCCGGACCGTGGCGGCGTCGGCGATCCGTACCGGCGCCGTCACCACGTCCACCGTGCCCGCCGCGCCGCCCGCATCCACCGCTGGTCGATGCGGGCGCACAGGTTCGGTGACGGGGTGCCCGCGGGCCCGGTCGGCGCTCTGCGCCTCCGGCGCGCTCCGCGGCCCGGCCGCCACGAGTGCGGCCGCCGTCACGGCGAGACCGGCCGCCAGGGCGCCCCTGCGGTGTCGCACGAGCCGCTGCAGCCGATAGCGCCCGCCGCGCACTCGCACCGGGGCGAAGTGCGGGACCTCGCAGGTCGCGGGTGCATCGGTGCCCGGCGGACGCGGCAGCCGCAGGGGAGGCGCGAAGGGCGCACCAGGGCGTGCGGGCGAGGGGAGGCCGGAGGGCGAGGAGAGAACGGAAGGCCAGGGGAGTCCGGAAGGCGAAGGGGCGGAAGGCGAGGGGGACGACGGGGCCAAGGACATGAGGATCACCGCCTGCGACGAGGAATCGGCTTGCGATGCCACGATGAGGCCTCGCGCCGAAGCCCGCCGGAGGCGGTGGACCACCCACCGGTTGTGGACAACTCGCCCACTCGAACGGGCAATTCCGTTCGGCCGGCGGCCCCGCCCTACGGCAGCTCGAAGCCCGGGTCCATGCCGCCGAGCGCGTTCACGCACAGGCAGTCCCGTTCCCCGGTCTCCGGCAGCGCCGCCACCGCGTCGAACAGCACACCCCGCAGCCGGTCCACGTTGGCCGCGAACACCTGCAGGACCTCGTCGTGCGAGACGCCCTCGCCGGTCTCGGCCCCGGCGTCCAGGTCGGTGACCAGCGTCAGCGACGTGTAGCAGAGTTCGAGTTCACGGGCGAGCGCCGCCTCCGGGTGGCCGGTCATGCCCACCACCGACCAGCCCTGCGCCTGGTGCCACAGCGATTCCGCACGCGTCGAGAAGCGCGGTCCCTCGACCACGACCAGCGTGCCGCCGTCCACCGGCTCCCAGTCCCGTCCGCGGGCCGCCTTCAACGCGGCGGCCCGCCCCGCGGGGCAGTACGGGTCGGCCACGGACACGTGCACCACGTTGGGCACCGTGCCGTCGGGCAGCGGCAGCCCGTCGAAGTACGTCTGCACCCTGGACTTAGTACGGTCCACCAGCTGGTCCGGTACGAGCAGGGTGCCCGGGCCGTACTCGGGGCGCAGTCCGCCCACCGCGCAGGGACCGAGGACCTGCCGGACGCCGACCGAGCGCAGCGCCCACAGGTTGGCGCGGTAGTTGATGCGGTGCGGGGGCAGGTGATGGCCGCGGCCGTGCCGGGGCAGGAAGGCGACCCGCCGGCCGGCGATCTCGCCGAGGAAGAGGGAGTCGCTGGGCTGCCCGTACGGGGTGTCCACCTGGACCTCGGTCACGTCGTCGAGGAACGAGTAGAAGCCCGAACCGCCGATTACGCCGATCTCTGCGTTCGCCATGACGAGCACACTAGCTCGCGGCGAACCCGCGGCGGGAGCCGGTGCCGGGTACGCCGAAGGCCCTGCCGTCGTACGACGACAGGGCCCGGAAGCGAGGTCTCAGGCGGCGGAGCTGCTGGCGGAGCCCGACGAGGACGACGAGCCGGAAGAGCTCGAAGAGGACGTCGTCGACGACGACTTCGCGTCGGACGAGGAAGAGCCGGACGACGAGGCGCTCGGCGACTTCGACGCCGGGCTGCTGCTCGACGTGGAGCCGCGGGAGTCGTTGCGGTAGAAGCCGGAGCCCTTGAAGACAATGCCGACCGCGGAGAACACCTTCTTCAGGCGGCCACTGCAGCTGGGGCACTCGGTCAGAGCGTCGTCGGTGAACTTCTGCACCGCCTCGAGGCCCTCGCCGCACTCGGTGCACTGGTACTGGTAGGTGGGCACTGACTTCCTCCTGGCACTCTCACTCAATGAGTGCTAACGACGGTCCATAGTGACGTATTCCCGGGGATCAGTCCACTGTCACCGGCACACGGTGACCGACGCCACGTGCGACGGTCAGGCTCCCGGGCCGGGCGGTCAGCCGTGAACGCAGGGCCACCAGCGTGGCCAGCGCGAGCAGGGTGCCCGCCATCGGCACCAGGAATCCGGCGCCGTCCCACAGGCGGTCCTCCAGCTGTCCGGCGACCGTGACGGCCGCTGCCTGGCCGAGCGCGACGGCGCCGGTCAGCCAGGTGAACGCCTCGGTGCGGGCGCCGGCCGGGACCAGGCCCTCGACCAGCGTGTACCCGGTGATCAGGGCCGGAGCGATGCACATGCCGACCAGCAGGCCGACGGCGGCCAGCAGCGGGACGGAGTGCGCCGTCCACAGTGCGGACGCGGCCAGTGCAAGCCCCGCGTAGCCGACGAGCAGGCGCCGCTGCGGGGCGGCCTTCCAGGCCATCGCGCCGCAGACGATGCCGGAGAGCATGTTGCCCGCGGCGAAGACGCCGTACAGGACGCCGTTCAGGCCGGGCTGGCCGATCGACTCGGTGAATGCCGCCAGCGACACCTGCATGCCGCCGAAGACGGACCCGATGCCCAGGAAGGTCACGACCAGTACCCGCACACCGGGAACGCGCAGCGCGGAGGCGTTCTTCACGCGCGCGTGCCCGCTCTCGCCGGTCACCGGCGGCTGCGTGCTCTTCTGCGCGGCGAACAGCAGACCGCCGACGAGCGTCAGCGCGGCCTCGGTGACCAGGCCCGCGGACGGGGCCACGGCGGTGCACAGCGCGGTCGCCAGCAGGGGGCCGAAGACGAAGGTCAGCTCGTCGGTGACGGACTCGAACGCCGCCGCGGTGGTCATCAGGGGCGAGCCCTGAAGCTTCACGCCCCAGCGGGCGCGCACCATGGGGCCGACCTGCGGCACCGAGGCACCGGTGGGGACGGAGGCCGCGAACAGCGCCCACAGGGGCGCGTGCGCCAGCGCGAGCGCCGTCAGGGACAGGCCCGACACCGTGTGCACGAGGACACCGGGGATCAGGACCGCGCGCTGCCCGTAGCGGTCGGCGAGGCGGCCGCTGTACGGAGCGAACAGTGCCATGGACACACCGGTGGCGGCCGCGACGGCACCCGCGGCGCCGTACGAGCCGGTGGTGTGCTGCACGAGCAGCACGATCGAGAGGGTGAGCATCGCGAACGGCTGACGCGCCGCGAAGCCGGGGAGCAGGAACGTCCAGGCGCCGCGGGTGCGCAGCAGCTGTCCGTATCCCGGGCGGGACGACGCCGGCGCGTTCTGCGTCGAGTCGGTGGTGACCGTGGATGCCACGGCCCGTGCCTTTCTACCGCCTGGTAGCGCGACCCCTCTTTTCACGGGGGCGCCGAGAGCTGTCCTCTTGCGCGGAACTGCGGTAGATACCGGTGCCACTGCAAGGGGGGTCCCGGCCGCCATACGGTCGCGCCAGCTCTGCGTCAGACAGAGTTGGTTCGATCAGGGTGCCTTCATGTTACAGGGGGCAAGGGCTTGTGAGCCTGTGAAAACGAGCACCATGCAGGGCGTTCACCTGGGATTGGCGACGGTGTGAATCGCGCGAAACCCACCCGTAACGCACGCCCCCGCAGCTCACGTCTGCATCCCGCGCCGCGCCCTGCGTCCCGCGCCCCTCGCCCCCGCCTCGCGCCCCGACGCTCAGCGTCCCGCCCCCGCGCCGTCCGTGCCCAGCCAGCTGGCCAGCTTGCCGCCGTGGGTGATCGCGCGCAGGCGTCGCTCCGCCGCGTCGCGCACGGGGTCGGTGGCGACCACGAGGAGTTCGTCTCCGCGTCGCAGCACCGTCGTGGGCAGCGGAACAAACGATTTTCCGTCCCGGACGACCAGGGTGACGGCGGCGCCGGGCGGCAGCCGCAGTTCGCCCACCTCGACGCCGTGCATCCGGGAGCTCTCGGGGATCGAGAAGGACAGCAGGTGTCCGCGCAGCCGCTCCAACGGGGCCGACTCGATGCCGAGGTCGGACGGCTCGCCCTGTTCGCCCAGGTGCAGCGTGCGCGCCAGCCATGGCAGGGTCGGCCCCTGGACGAGGGTGTAGACGACGACCAGCACGAAGACGATGTTGAAGATGCGATGGCTGGCGTCCACGCCGTTCACCATGGGGATCGTCGCCAGGATGATGGGGACCGCACCGCGCAGCCCGGCCCAGGACATCAGGGTCTGGTCCTGCCACGGCACCCGGAACGGCGCCAGGCTCACCACCACGCTCACCGGCCGCGCCACCGTGGTCAGCACGAGCCCGATGACGAGGGCGGGCACGATGTCGTCGCCCAGCTCGTGCGGGGTGACCAGCAGGCCGAGCAGGACGAACATGCCGATCTGGGCGATCCAGCCGAGCCCCTCGGCGAAGCCGCGGGTGGCGGGCCAGTGCGGCAGCTTGGAGTTGCCGAGCACCATCGAGGCGAGGTAGACCGCGAGGAAGCCGCTGCCGTGCGCGAGCGCGCCGCCCGCGTACGCGGTGACCGCGATCGCCATCACGGCGATCGGGTAGAGGCCGGAGGCGGGCAGCGCCACGTGCCTGAGCCCGAAGGAGCCCAGCCAGCCCACGGCGAGACCGATGGCCATGCCGATGCCCAGCTCCAGAGCTATCTCGCCCAGCAGCACGTACCAGTGCGAGACCGGGCCCGCCTGGGAGAAGGCCACGACCAGGATGACCACGGGAGCGTCGTTGAAACCGGACTCCGCCTCCAGCGTGCCCGTCACGCGCGCGGGCAGGGGAATCCTGCGCAGGACCGAGAAGACCGCGGCCGCGTCCGTCGAGGAGACCACCGCGCCGATGATCAGCGCCTGCCGCCACTCCAGCCCGATCAGGTAGTGCGCGCCCGTCGCCGTGACCCCGACGCTGATCGCGACCCCTGCCAGCGCCAGCATGGAGGCTGCCGGCAGAGCCGGTTCGATCTCCTTCCACTTCGTGCCCAGACCGCCCTCGGCCAGGATCACGACCAGGGCCGCGTATCCGATGAGCTGGGTCAGCTCGGCGTTGGCGAAGTGGATGTTCCCGATGCCGTCCTGGCCCATGAGGACGCCGATCCCCAGGTAGACGAGCAGGCTGGGGAGCCCGCTGCGCGAGGAGATCCGCACGGCCGCGACGGCGACCAGGAGGACCAGGGAGCAGACGAGCAGGAGCTTGTCGAGGTGGTGGACAGTCAGCGGCGGTTCCCTTCCTTGGCCCGTGCGCGGAACGCGCGGGCACACGTACACAAGACCCGAGGCTGCGGCGCACCGCACCCAAGTACTTCGTTACCTTACCTAACTCTTGACGCTTTCTTGACACTCGTCGAGGCAAGATCGAACGTCCGTGCGCGCTTGTTACCGACTCCGCGTCAAGCGGTTCGGGGCCCTGCGCCTATGGTTGCTCCAGCGCTCATTCAAAGTCACAGCCCGACCTGCCGCTCGCGTTAGGACAGCAAGGACAGCGATGCCCCCCAACACCACCGCCACAACGGGTGACACCGCCACCACGGGTGCCACGTCCGTCACGTCCGGCAGGAAGAAGGGGCGCAAAGCCCGACTCGTCGTGCTGGTGCTCGTCCTGGCCATCGTCGGAGGCATCGCCTACGGGGCGTACTGGTCGATCAGCACCGTCCGTGCCTCCTTTCCGCAGACCACGGGTTCGATCACGCTCCAAGGCCTGTCCGGGCCCGTCGACGTGAAGCGGGACGGCAACGGCATCCCGCAGATCTACGCCTCGTCCGACGAGGACCTGTTCATGGCGCAGGGCTTCGTCCAGGCGCAGGACCGGTTCTACGAGATGGACGTGCGCCGTCACATGACCTCCGGGCGCCTGTCCGAGATGTTCGGCAAGGACCAGGTCAAGAACGACGAGTTCCTGCGCACCCTCGGCTGGGACCGGATCGCCAAGCAGGAGTACGACACCAAGCTGTCGGCCGCCACGAAGAAGTACCTCCAGGCGTACGCCAAGGGAGTCAACGCCTACCTCCGGGGCAAGGACGGCAAGGACATCTCCCTGGAGTACGCGGCCCTGGGCTTCGTCAACGACTACAAGCCCGCCGAGTGGACCCCGGTCGACTCGGTCTCCTGGCTGAAGGCGATGGCCTGGGACCTGCGCGGCAACATGCAGGACGAGGTCGACCGCGCGCTGATGACCAGCCGCCTCGGCCCGCAGCAGATCGCGGACCTGTACCCGGACTACCCCTACGGCCGCAACAAGCCGATCGTCCGGGAAGGCGCGTACAGCCAGCTGGCCAAGGCATTCCGGCAGAGCGGCGGCACGGCAGGCTCCCAGGGTGCGACGGGTGCGACCGGCACCCAGGGGACCGCGGGCACGGCCGGTTCCCAGGGGACTGCCGGCACGACCGGCTCCCAGGGCACGGCGGGTACGGCCGGTTCCCAGGGGACTGCCGGCACGACCGGCTCCTCCGCCTCGACCAGGACCGGATCGGGCCTCACGAGCCAGCTGGCGGGTCTCTACAACGTCCTGGACGACGTTCCCACCGCCGTCGGCGTGAACGGCCAGGGCATCGGCTCCAACTCCTGGGTCGTCTCCGGGAAGTACACCATCACCAACAAGCCGCTGCTGGCCAACGACCCGCACCTGTCCCCGTCGCTGCCGTCCGTCTGGTACCAGATGGGCCTGCACTGCCGCACCGTCTCCAGCAAGTGCCAGTTCGACGTCAGCGGCTACACCTTCGCCGGCATGCCCGGTGTGGTCATCGGCCACAACGCGGACATCGCCTGGGGCATGACCAACTCCGGGGTCGACGTCACCGACCTGTACCTGGAGAAGCTCAGCGGCAACGGCTACCTGTACAACGGCAAGGTCCGGCCCTTCACGAGCCGCGAGGAGACCATCAAGGTCATCGGCGGCGCGTCCAAGACGATCGTCGTGCGCCAGACCGCCGACGGGATGCCGCTGCTGTCCGACCGCGACGACGAACTCGTCCAGGTCGGCAAGAAGGCCGCCGTGAGCAGCGCCGCGCCCGACCGGGGCGACGGCTACGGCATCGCCCTGCGGTGGACGGCGCTCGACCCGGGCACCTCCATGGACGCCGTGTTCGCCATCGACAAGGCGGCGAACTGGAGCGACTTCCGCTCCGCAGCGGCCCTGTTCGACGTGCCCTCGCAGAACCTGATCTACGCCGACACGGACAACAACATCGGCTACACGCTGCCCGGCAGGATCCCCACCCGCTCCTCGGCCACCGACGGCTCCGTCCCGGTGCCGGGCTGGGACCCGAAGTACCGCTGGACCGGCTTCGTCAAGCAGAACGAGCTGCCCTACGAGTACAACCCCCAGCGGGGTTACATCGTCACCGCCAACCAGGCCGTGGTCGACAAGGACAAGTACCCGTACACGCTCACCACCGACTGGGGCTACGGCACCCGCAGCCAGCGCATCACCGATCTGATCGAGTCCAAGATCAAGGACAACGGCAAGATCTCCCCCGAGGACATGCGCCAGATGCAGATGGACAACAGCAGCGAGATCGCCAAGCTGCTGGTGCCCAAGCTGCTGAAGATCAACCTCAAGGACAAGGACGTCCGCGACGCCCAGAAGCTCCTGGAGGGCTGGGACTACACCCAGGACGCCGACTCCGCGGCGGCCGCCTACTTCAACGCCGTGTGGCGCAACGTCCTCAAGCTCGCCTTCGGCAACAAGCTCCCCAAGGAGCTGCGCGTCAAGGGCCAGTGCCTGTGGGTCGACAAGATCGACAGCACCGGCCCGGTGGACGACGACACCAAGGTGCGCGAGTGCGGCCAGCGCGACGCCGACCAGGCGCAGCCGGACGGCGGCGACCGCTGGTTCGAGGTCGTGCGCCAGCTGATGGAGAAGCCGGACAGCGACTGGTGGAAGACGCCCAAGTCGGGCACCCGTCCCGAGGCGAACAACATGGACCAGCTCTTCAACCGCGCCATGATCGACGCCCGCTGGGAGCTGACCGCCAAGCTCGGCAAGGACATCGACACCTGGAGCTGGGGCCGGCTGCACCGCCTGTTCCTGAAGAACCAGACCCTCGGCACCGAGGGCCCCGAGTTCATCCAGTACATCCTCAACCGCGGTCCCTGGAAGCTCAGCGGCGGCGAGGCCACCGTCAACGCGACCGGCTGGAACGCCGCCGGCGGCTACAACGTCGTCTGGGTGCCGTCCATGCGGATGGTGGTCAACCTCAAGGACTTCGACAAGTCCAAGTGGATCAACCTGTCCGGGGCCTCCGGGCACGCCTTCAACGCCCACTACACCGACCAGACGGGCATGTGGGTCAAGGGCGAGCTGCTGCCCTGGTCGTTCACGGACAAGGCGGTCGACAAGAGCACGAGCGACACGCTCGTCCTCAAGCCGTGAGCGGCTGACGCAGACCGATGAGAGGGCCCTCCACGCGCGCGTGGAGGGCCCTCTCGCACGTGGCCCGGGGCCCGGTCAG
>NZ_JBFAET010000173.1:0-19407 GCF_040642095.1 Streptomyces sp. NPDC020362 | reverse complement strand
GGCCCGGGCACGGCCGCGGGGGGGGCCGGGGCGGGGGGCCCCCCCCCCCGCACGCCCGCTTCAGCCCTGAAGGGGCCTTGTCCTCGAAGTCCTCAGACTCCCCCACTCTCGGCTTCGCTCGAGCGGGGGGACCCTCACGACGGGCTGGACGTTGCCGACCATGCCTCCGCCAGCATCTTTCTGGTGTCGGCCAGGAGCTGCGGCAAGACCTTGGTGTGGCCGACCACGGGCATGAAGTTCGTGTCGCCGCCCCAGCGCGGGACGATGTGCTGGTGCAGATGGGCCGCGATGCCGGCGCCGGCCACCGTGCCCTGGTTCATGCCGATGTTGAAGCCGTGCGCGCCGGAGGCGGTCCGCAGGGCCGTCATCGCCTGCTTGGTCAGCTCGGCCAGCTCGGTGGTCTCCGGGCCGGTCAGATCGGTGTAGTCGGCCACGTGCCGGTAGGGCACGGTCATGAGGTGGCCGCCGTTGTACGGGTAGAGGTTGAGGACCGCGTACACGTGCTCGCCGCGGCGGACGATCAGGCCGTCCTCGTCGGACTTGGCCGGGATCGAGCAGAACGGGCAGCCGTCGTCGGCCCCCGGGCCGGTCGGCTTGTTCTCGCCCTGGATGTAGGCCATCCGGTGGGGCGTCCACAGGCGCTGGAACGCGTCCTGCGTCCCCACTCCGATCTGCTGCTCCGGCTCACTCGTCATGCAAGGCAGCATATGGCTTCGCCCGTTCGTGGCGTGTCCCAGGGGCGAAGGAGAAGACGGCGAGGGCCCCCGGGGATGCGATCCGCCGGGGCCCTGCGCCGGGACGTCAGACCTGGGTCCGCTCCTCCACGACCTTCGCGATCTTGGCGATGGCCTCGTCGAACGGGATGCCGTTCTCCTGGGAGCCGTCGCGGTAGCGGAAGGACACCGAACCGTTCGACATGTCCTCGTCGCCCGCGATGACCATGAAGGGCACCTTCTGCTTCTGGGCGTTGCGGATCTTCTTCTGCATCCGGTCCGAGGAGGAGTCCACCTCGACGCGCAGGCCCTTCCTCTTGGCCTGGGCGGCGAACTTCTCCAGGTACTCGACGTGCGCGTCGCCGATCGGGATACCGATCGCCTGGACGGGGGCGAGCCACGCCGGGAAGGCACCCGCGTAGTGCTCCAGGAGCACGGCGAAGAACCGTTCGATCGAGCCGAAGAGGGCGCGGTGGATCATCACCGGGCGCTGCTTGGCACCGTCCGGGCCGGTGTACTCCAGGTCGAAGCGCTCGGGCAGGTTGAAGTCGAGCTGGATGGTCGACATCTGCCAGGTGCGGCCGATCGCGTCCTTGGCCTGGACGGAGATCTTCGGGCCGTAGAAGGCGGCGCCGCCCGGGTCCGGGACCAGGGGCAGGCCCTGCTTCTCGGCGACCTGGCGGAGGGTCTCCGTGGCCTCCTCCCAGACCTCGTCGGCGCCGACGAACTTCTCCGGGTCCTTGGTGGACAGCTCCAGGTAGAAGTCGGTCAGGCCGTAGTCGCGCAGCAGGCCGAGGACGAAGGTGAGCGTCTTGTCCAGCTCCTCGGACATCTGCTCACGGGTGCAGTAGATGTGCGCGTCGTCCTGGGTGAAGCCGCGGGCGCGGGTCAGACCGTGCACGACGCCCGACTTCTCGTACCGGTACACGGTCCCGAACTCGAAGAGGCGCAGCGGCAGTTCACGGTACGAGCGGCCGCGCGCGTCGAAGATCAGGTTGTGCATCGGGCAGTTCATGGGCTTGAGGTAGTAGTCCACGCCCTCGTCGAGCTGCATGGGCGGGTACATGCCCTCGGCGTACCAGTCCAGGTGACCCGAGGTCTCGAAGAGCTTCCCCTTGGTCGCGTGCGGGGTGTAGACGAACTCGTAGCCCTCCTCCTCGTGCCGGCGGCGCGAGTAGTCCTCCATCACGCGGCGGACGATGCCGCCCTTGGGGTGGAAGACGGCGAGGCCGGAGCCGATCTGCTCGGGGATCGAGAAGAGGTCCAGCTCGTTGCCCAGCTTGCGGTGGTCGCGCTTCTCGGCCTCGGCGAGGAAGTCGAGGTACGCCTTCAGCTCGTCCTTGGACGGCCAGGCGGTGCCGTAGATGCGCTGGAGCATCGGGTTCTTCTCGCTGCCGCGCCAGTAGGCGGCCGCGTTGCGCATCAGCTTGAACGCGGGGATCAGGCGGGTCGAGGGCAGGTGGGGACCACGGCAGAGGTCCTTCCAGCACAGCTCGCCGGTCTTGGCGTCCAGGTTGTCGTAGATCGTCAGCTCGCCGGCGCCGACCTCGACGTCCGCGCCGTCCTCGGAGGAGGCGGAGCCCTTGAGGCCGATCAGCTCCAGCTTGTACGGCTCGGCGGCCAGCTCCTCGCGGGCGGCCTCGTCGGTGACGGCGCGGCGGGAGAACTTCTGGCCCCGCTTCTGGATCTCCTGCATCTTCTTCTCGATGGCCTTGAGATCCTCGGGCGTGAACGGCTTCTCGACGTCGAAGTCGTAGTAGAAGCCGTCCTTAACGGGCGGGCCGATGCCCAGCTTGGCCTCGGGGAACAGCTCCTGCACGGCCTGCGCCATGACGTGCGCGGTGGAGTGGCGCAGGATGTTCAGGCCGTCCTCGGAGGAGATCTCGACGCCCTCGACGGTCTCGCCGTCCTGGACCTCGTGGGCGAGGTCCTTCAGGTCGCCCCCGACACGCGCGGCGATGATCGAGCGCTCGCCGGCGAAGAGCTCGGCGGCCGTAGTGCCCGTCGTCACCACGCGTTCTTCCCGCTCGGAATCGCGTTGGATGATCACACGGACGTCTGACACCGGTCTCTCCTGACTGAAGGTGGGGTGCGGCGCCATACCAGGAGCGCGCGCACAAGGGATCGTACCGACCCGACGGCACCGACCGCGAAACGGTCACCCTCAGTCCTCGGCCCCGTACCCCTCACCGCACGCCTCCTCGAAGAAGTCGAGATTCTCCTGGAGGGACTTCATCAGCCGGTCCCGCTCGGCGTCGTCCACCTGCACGGGTACGACGCCGGAGGCGCCGGTGAGCCTGCGGAAGCCGCCCCGGCGCTCCAGCCGGCCGAGCACCCGCACCGGGAGGCCGACGAGGTGGGCGTGGCCGGCGATGCGGTAGTCCTCCTCGTCCAGGGTGACGCGGACGTGCGGGACCTCGGCGCCCGCGAGCACCCGCAGCCGTACGCTGCCCTCGCCGCGGGGTCCGGAGCGGCGCAGGCGGACCACGGCGCCGGTGATCCGGACCGGCACGGAGGGTTCCTCCTGCACATAGCGGGCGCCGGCCGCGCGCAGCACGGGCAGGTCGCCGGGCGAGAACTCGACGGGTTCGGCGGAGACGGCGCAGCCCTCGGGAACATCGGCCCCGGGTGCCCAGGCAACGGCGACGCGGGCGCCCTCGGTGCCCCGGACGAGGGTGATCAGCGCGTCGGTCAGTTCACGGCTGACGCCCGCCTCGACGGCGCCGTCGAAGGCGTCCATGCCGCCGGTGGCCCGCTCGTAGTCGATGGCCTCGCGGGCCGCGTACAGGGCCTGGTGGAGGCGGACGGCGAGCGGACGGGCGGTGGGCACGGGCGTGAAGGCGGTCAGCCGGCGGCCCTCGGCGGCCGGTCCGACGAGGAGGTTCTCCAGGAGGGCGGCGGCGGACCGCCGGTGCCGGGCACCGTAGTAGCCCGCCCGCGCGCGCGTGGCGAGCGCGGCCGCGAGGAGCATCTGCCGGGCGGCGGTGCGCAGTTGCTCGTCGACGGTCCAGGGCGCGGCGCCGCCCACGGGTCCGCTCGGGGTGTCCCGCCACCAGCGGATCTCGTCGCTGGGCACGGCGAGGGAGATCAGCACCTCGCGTGCGGAGGGCGTGTCGGTGCGGGCGAGGGCGTCGAGGGCCTCGCCGAGCAGGTCCTCGCTGTCGGGGAAGGCCCGGCTCTCGGGCACCAGCAGGCTGGTCCCGCCGCCGCCCGGTCCCGGCGGGGTCCAGCGGCCGTAGCGCCCGGCCGCTCCCCCGCGCCGCTGCCAGCCGTGCCGGTGCAGCAGGGCGCCGAGCACGGCGGGGTCGACCTCGGCGGGGTCGGGGGGCCGGTTCCAGGCGAGGTCGTCGGGGTGCGGCCGGACCTGCCGCACCACCCCGTCGTACGGACGGCTTCTCATGGCCTGCCTCCCGTCCCGACCCGCGTCATGATCTCGCACAGCGCCCGGTCGTCGAAGATGCGCGAGGTCGGTATCCGCACGGTGGTCCGGTGCCGGCCGGTGACCGGATGACCGGCCAGGTTGACCCAGTAGCAGCAGTGCCTGAGGTCGAGCCGGTCGTGGCTGGCACGCAGCCAGTCGTCCTGGGAGCGCGGGACGAGCATGACGACCAGGATCTTGTGCACCGAGACCGGTGTGCGGGCGAGTTTGCGCAGGTGGTCGTTGTCGAGCGTGAAGGAGAAGAAGCGGCCCGGGGGGTTCGGCGGGACCTGGTAGGTGCACTTCAGCTGCACCTTGATGGTGACCTCGTCGTCGACGGTGTGTCCGGGCGCGCTGTGGCTGACGTGCCAGTCGATGCCGTTGTCCGGGAAGGGCTGGGACAGCGAGCAGCCCGCCGCTGCGGCGACCGCGTGCAGATAGCCGACCTGCAGTGTCTCCATGCAGGCGGTGGTGGCGAGCGTGCCGCGGAGGGGGCCCGTGCGTTCGGGCAGCAGCCCGCGCCGCTCGGGCTGCGCTATGGCCATGACCAACAGCCTTCCAAGCCAAGAGTGTCCCCGTGCCGGGCCGCTGAACTGCAAAGACCCGTACTCCTGTTGTCTCCTCCCGGCGTACGGCGCAAACGGCCCGGGTATCACCAAACAGGCAGAAGACGGAACGTCACCTGCCGTGGGTGAACAAGGAGTTGGGTTCACATGACGACCTGGTATGAGGGGCCGCTGGCCGCCTTCGACACGGAGACGACGGGCGTGGACGTCGAGACCGACCGGATCGTGTCGGCCGCCGTCGTCGTCCAGGATGCGCCGGGCACCCGGCCCCGGATCACCCGATGGCTGGTGAACCCGGGCGTGCCGGTGCCGGAGGCGGCGACGGCGGTGCACGGACTGACCGATGAACATCTGCAGCACAACGGGCGCTGGCCGGCGCCCGTGATGTACGAGATAGCCGAGCAGCTGGCGGAACACGCGGCGATGGGACGGCCGCTGGTGGTGATGAACGCGCCGTTCGATCTGACGCTGCTGGACCGGGAGTTGCGCCGTCACCGCGCCTCGTCGCTGGACCGCTGGTTCGAGTCGGTGCCGCTGATGGTGCTGGACCCCCGGGTGCTGGACAAGCACCTGGACCGCTACCGCAAGGGCCGGCGGACCCTGACCGATCTGTGCGGGCACTACGGCGTGACGCTGGAGGGCGCGCACGACGCGGCGGCGGACGCGCTGGCCGCGCTGGATGTCGTACGGGCTCTGGGCCGTCGTTTCGCGACCCGTCTCGAGCGCCTGTCCCCCGGCGACCTGCACACCCTGCAGGCCGCCTGGCATGCGGCGCAGGCCCGTGGTCTGCAGGCGTGGTTCGCGCGCAGCGGCTCGGAGGAGACGGTGAACACGGACTGGCCCCTGCGACCGGAGATGCCGGCAGCGGCATGACGAAGGCCGGCCCGCTGATGGCGGACCGGCCTTTCCCGGTGGGCGATACTGGGTTCGAACCAGTGACCTCTTCGGTGTGAACGAAGCGCTCTCCCACTGAGCTAATCGCCCGGGAACGCACTGAACAATACAGGTCCCCACGGTGTTACTTCAAACCGCTTGGAGGTACCGCAGCAGACCGCGTCGGCCGGCGCCCATCATCAGCCGGTGGTTGGCACGGAAGACGGGCCGACCCGGTACGGCCAGCCGTCTCAGCAGTGGTTTGTTCACGTCGACGACCTGGTCGTAGCGGGCGAGGGTCCCCGCGCCGTCGGCCGTGACCGTCCAGCGGGCCCAGCCGGCGATGTCACCGGACATGGCGATCTCCAGGATTCCGGCGGCGGGATCGTGGCGCGTCTCGCGGGCGGTGAAGCTCATCTCGTACGGCAGGACGGAGCGGATGGTGAGGACGCCCGTGGCGTCGTCGAGCCGGGTGACCGTCCGTACCTGTGGCCACCAGAGGGGGTAGTCCTCGGGCCGCTCCAGCACCGCGTACACGACGGCCGGCGGGGCGGGCAGGGACCACAGGCTGCAGAAGCGGTAGTGGGACCAGTCCATGGGCAGAGTCTGCCCTGGTGGACGTGTCGATCTGAGTACGCGTACTCATGTCCCTCGCCGAGGTGCGGACCACACTCGGGTGGTGAGCGCCGCCGCCCGTGCGACGGCGCTCTGCTCCTGCTGCTCGGCCAGGCGTCCTGTCGCCGAGCAGGGCCAGGTTCTCGATGACCACGAGGCCGTACCGCGTGGTGTCGTTGCCGGACACCCGGCTCGCCTCGCCGCCCGCGACCAGGATGGCCGGTCCGGCCGGCTTCTCGGTCTTCCACGGCGAGGACTCGGTGGAGCCGTCGAAGAGCCAGAGGCCGGGCGACAGCTCGGAGTTGCCCCAGGCGCAGGCCCGGGCCGAGGACCTTGGCCTCGACGGGTTGCCGGGGCGGGGCGGCGAGTTGCGGCAGGGTACGGACGGCAGGACCTTCTTGCCGACGGCGAGCGCCATGGTGTCGGAACCAACGGGAATTCCGAGCTGCTTGCCGTCGGCCTCGCCGACCTTGGTGACACCCACGCGGAAGTGATCCAGGCTCAGATTGCCTGCCCGGACCTACGACTCGAGGGCGTGAAGAATTCCTCTCTTGTCGTACTTCCGAAGGAACCCGACGGCATTCTGAATAAGGTCCGGAGGATTTCCGCCGGCAGTCTGCGTCTGGAACTTCTCCCACAGTGATTGATACATCTGGAAGTCGGTCTTGACCTTGATCTTCGGATACTTCTTCTCGAAGAGGGCGATCGTCCGGTCGATCTTCTTGGCCCGTTCCTCGGCATCCCATCACAAGTAACGGATCGTCATCGTCCCGTTCCCGGAACCGCCCTCACCGCCGCAGCCGGTCGTCGCCGAGAGCCCGAACGCGGCCGCCGAGGCCCCGACGGCCTTCAGGAGCGTACGCCTCTCAAGATTCCTGCTGGTTCCTGCAGTCGGGCCCCTCCACGCAGCAACGATGCCGTCGCCGCCGTCGTCATGAATCGTTTCAAGCAAGGGTTTGATGGCGCAACAAACCGACTTGATGGGACAAGACACAGAGGAGCCAGGAGTGCGTCGACGATTCGGACAGAATCTTCTTCGCGGCAGGGCGGACGCGACCGTGGGGGCCGCCGCGTGCATGCGGGTCCGTTCAGCGTCCCGCCGCGGCCGGCGAAGGCACCGGACGGCGGGTCGGGACGGCCGACGTCTGCGGCATGGGCCCTCCTGGGACCGCGGCGATCATCGAACGGACGGTGCGACCCCTGTACGGCTTGTTGCTGATCCGGCAATGCGCAGACGGAGGAGGAACCGGCCAATCTGCGCCGAGACGAGGTGCACCGGGGAGTAAGGGTGGCACCGGGGCCCGGCGGCGTCTCGCAGCGGCAGCACGTGCCCGGCGCGCGCCAGGGGGCGACCCGGGGCACCGGACGGCTCGCGCGCCCGCCTGCGCGATCGTATCTGCACGTACACGGACGACGCACGCGCAGATACGACGACGGCCCATCTGCTGTTCGCAGATGGGCCGTCGTCCCGGGTGGGCGATACTGGGTTCGAACCAGTGACCTCTTCGGTGTGAACGAAGCGCTCTCCCACTGAGCTAATCGCCCGGGCGCAGGAAGAACATTACCCCATGTCAGGGGGTGCCTCCGACCAGGGGCGGGGCGACGTGCGGCCTCGGCCCGCGAGCCCCGTCACTGATCCTTGATCTTCCAGGGCATCACGATGCCGAACTTCCACAGGTAGATCCCGGCCAGCGCTCCCACGATCACCAGACCCACCGCCGTCAGAGTGATGTTCCGGCGGCGCACCTTGGGATCGAGGGCCCGCTGGGCCGCCTCGGTGACCTTGCGTTTCGTCCAGCGCAGAACGAGCTGGGCCCACACGAACTCGGTCGCCCAGATCGCCATGCCCGCGAAGATCACCACCCAGCCGGGGCCGGGCAGCGGCAGCATGACGATGCCCGCCGCGACGACCGCGAGGCCAATCACGAAGACGCCGACCTGCCAGCTCAGATGCAGGGCCCGGCGGGCCTTGATGAATTCCGGCGCACGGGAACCGAGCCCCTGCTCGGACTGCTCCGCTCCCGCCTTCGTCCCGTCCGACGCCACGGCGCCCTCGCCCCGCTCGTCACTCCCCGTATTCATACAGCCAAACCCTACCTGAGTGAATCCGGTCACCGGAATGGTCGTAGATCTTGGACAAGTTCTCGGCCGGAAGAGTTACGTAAACACACGCAAAACCCTCAGAGGGGTTTACAACGGCACCGTAGGTGGCATGTCGATTTCGCCGACGTGCGAATCCCCGAGCGCACACTGAGCGAAAGGCCCTGGCGCTTATGAACACCACGGTCAGCTGCGAGCTGCACCTGCGCCTCGTTGTGTCGAGCGAGTCCTCCCTGCCTGTCCCCGCAGGCCTGCGGTACGACACGGCCGACCCCTACGCCGTGCACGCCACCTTCCACACCGGAGCCGAGGAGACCGTCGAGTGGGTGTTCGCCCGCGACCTCCTCGCCGAGGGGCTTCACCGGCCCACCGGAACCGGCGACGTCCGCGTCTGGCCATCCCGTAGTCATGGCCAGGGCGTCGTGTGCATCGCCCTCAGCTCCCCGGAGGGAGAGGCCCTGCTCGAGGCCCCGGCGCGGGCCCTGGAGTCCTTCCTGAAGCGAACCGACGCCGCCGTGCCGCCCGGCACGGAACACCGGCACTTCGATCTGGATCAGGAGCTCTCGCACATCCTGGCGGAGAGCTAGGCCGAGGCCCTCGAAGCCGCCCGGCGCCGTCCACTCGGGGAGACGGCTCGGGCCAAGACAACCGCATACGGCGCATGCCGACGCCGTCACCGTGAGTGCTCACGGGGCGGCGTCGGCATGCGCGTGTACGGGCACCGCCCGCGGCGTCCGGGAACCCCTGGGGGCACGGGAGCGTTCTACGGACAGGCATCGGTGGGGCGCGAACCCGGTGCGGTCGGCGCGGATGTCGCTACCATCGGCCAGCATCGGCGGGCGCCCGCCCGTCCCCCAGGCCAGGGAGAGCGAAACGTGCTGATCACCCACGACACCCGGTGCGCCCTCGACACCGTGGTGGATCTGGTGAACACCGCGCCGGAGGACAACGCGGCGGCGGACGGACTGCAGGATGTCGCGGCTCTCACCGATTTCGTGCGAAGCCACAAAATGAGCGATGTCGGGGTGCTGTCGGAGTTCGATCTGTCGGCCGTGCGCAAGGTCCGCAACCGCTTCGCGGGGATCTTCGCGGCCCCGGACGCCCGGGCCGCGGCGGGGATGATCAACGAGCTGGTCGCCGCGGCCGGCACCACCCCGCGTCTCACCGACCACGACGGCTACGACTGGCATGTGCACTACTTCGCTCCCGGCGCCTCGGTGGCCGACCACCTCGCCGCCGACTGCGGGATGGCCCTCGCCTTCTTCGTCGTGGCCGGGGAGCAGGAGCGGCTGCGGCGCTGCGAGGCGCCGGACTGCCGGCACGCCTTCGTGGACCTCTCGCGCAACCGCTCGCGCCGCTACTGCGACAGCCGCACCTGCGGGAACCGGCTGCATGTCGCCGCCTACCGTGCGCGACGCAAGGAGGCGGCGGGCTGATCGACGGGCCCGGGGCCCGGGGCATGATCGGCAGGCGCAGGACCGCGGCGGGATCCACAGGCGCAGGACTGGAGCGGGATCGACAGGCACCGGACCTGAGCGGGATCGATCGGGGTGTGCCCGGGGCGGGCGACGCCGGTCCCGGCGGGTGGCGCCGGGACGGGCGTGTACGGCTCACAGCAACAGCAGGTCGTGCAGCGCAGCCATGAGGAGCAGACACCCGATCACCGCAAGGAAGATCATCAGCGGTGGCTGGGAAAGGGCGAAAAGGCACCCGCGCGGCTCGTCCTTCTGCGGCGCGGCCTCGCTCTGTCTCGTGTCCAGCATCTCGCGGTGATGATGGCCCAGGGCGTGCCCCGTTGGCGATCAACACACCCGCCGAGTGCGGGACTTCACCGATTTCCCTACCGGACGGTTCGACTTGCTTCCGGTTATGAACGGTTTCAGGTCATATGCCGTGCTTCTTGAGTATGGCCTCGATGTCGCTGAAGTCCTCGCCGGAGCCGGCGCGCGGGGCGGCGGCGGGCCGTGCGGCAGGGGTCGACCCGGCACCGAGCGAGGGTGCCGAGGCCGCCGGTGCCACCGCCGGGCCGCTCTGGCCGCCGCGGGCCGCCTTGCGGTCGGCGCGGGTGCCGCCGCGCCGGCGCTCGATGGCGCGCGTACTCGCGAACAGCAGCCAGGCCGCGCCCAGCACCCCGAAGCCCGCCCAGGCCGTGGGACTGAACGCGGTGTCGGAAAGCCAGCCGACGACACCTGTCATCACCAGGCCGACCGGCACGAGCGAGTACGCCGCGATGCGCGCGGCTGCGAGGAAACGCTTGCGGTAGGCCGTGACCACCGCGATACCCAGGCCCGCCGCGGACACGGCGGAGCAGACGGTCTCGGCAATCATCCGGTCCTCCAGGCGGGCTCGGGCGGGCGAACAGAACGCGGCGCACGGGCAGAGTGCGCTTCGTCCCTTCCATCCTGCCCCTCCCGGTCCTCGCGATGCCACGCTCCGGACCGACATCAGGGAGATCTCCGGGTCGCCTCCTCCTGAGGTGCCGCCCCCCCGGACCCGCCCCCACCAGGCGCCGCGGCCTGCGAAGCCGTGCCGAGAGGCACGCAGAGGCACGCACAGGTACGCCGTGGCGAGGCGCGAGAAGGAGCGCACCGCGGCGAGACGTACGGAGAAGTTCGCGGAAGTTCGCGGGATTGCGGAGCCGAGCGGTGCCGATTGGGTCGCCCGCTCCCGGCCTGGAAGACTGGGTCCATGAACGACTCCTCCCCCGCACGCACCGGAACCCTCGTCCTCGACGTCTGGTGCGAACTCCAGTGCCCCGACTGCCGCAGCGCCCTGCGCGACGTCCGCGCCCTGCGGGACCGTTACGGCGACCGGCTGGACGTGCGGCTGCGGCACTTCCCGCTGGAGAAGCACAAGCACGCCTTCGCCGCCGCCCAGGCCGCCGAGGAGGCCCTGGAACAGGGCAAGGGCTGGCCGTACGTGGAGGCGGTGCTGGAGCGGGTCGGGGAGCTGGACCGCAAGGGGGAACCCTTCCTGGTCGAGGTAGCCGGCGAACTCGGTCTCGACGCCGAGGAGTTCGACACCGCGCTGATCGACGGGCGGCACATCCTGATCGTCGACGCGGACCAGGCCGAGGGCAAGGCGATCGGTGTGACCGGCACCCCGACGTATGTCATCGGGGGCGAGCGCCTCGACGGCGGCAAGAGCCAGGAAGGCCTGCGCGAACGCATCGAGGAGATCGCGGACCGGCTGCTGGCCGAGCCCGCCTGACCCTCCCGCGGCCGGTCGGCCGTCCGCCCGGGCGATGGGCAGCACCCCGGCCACGACGGGCAGCGCCCCGGCCCTCAGAGCAGTGGCTTGAGGAAGGAGTAGCTCGTCGTGCCGTAGCCGAGCGACTCGTACAGGCGCTCGGCCGGGGTGTTGCCCGCGAAGACGTTGAGTCCGAGGGCACGCCGGCCGGCCTCGATCGCCTGGCGCTCCGCCAGCAGCATGAGGGTACGGCCGTGGCCCCTGCCGCGGTGGGCGGCGTCGGCCTCGACGTCGAAGACCCACGCCCTCTCGTCCCGCACGGCCAGCCACAGGACGCCCACCCGCGTCCCCTCGTGCTCCAGCACACTGTGCAGCATGCCCGCGGTCGCGAGGCCGTCGGGCAGCAGCCGTTCGTGGTCCCGGCGGGCCTTGGCGCGTGCCTCGCCCTCGGGCAGGCCCCGCTCCATCCACGTCCGGGCGTACCGCTCGGCCTCGTCCCCCTGCCGTGCCTCGAACTCCGCCCGGGTCATGGGCCGTGCCCGGCTGCCCGGGGGCAGTTCCGGCGGAGCGTCGCCGAGGGCCTTGTCCATGGCCCGGTTGGTGAGGGTGTAGCCGAGGACCCCGGCCAGCCGCAGCGCCGCCTGCGCCGTCGCAGGGACCTCGGCACCGATCCGGGTGCAGCCCCAGCCCCGTGCCACCTCCTCCGCGGCCAGCGCGGCGACCGTCGCCCGGCCGCGCCGCCGGTCGGGTTCCTCGATGCGCAGGTCGATGATGCGGGCCACCGAGTCGCCCAGGGACGCCGAGGTGCCGAGGTGGATCACGCCGACGGGGCGGCTGTTCACGCACACCTGATAGCGGCGGGAACGAGTGCCGTCGGCATGCTGCTGAAGCGGCTCGGCCGGCCGCAGGGTCGTGGTCATCACCGGTGTTCTACCCGGCGCGAGCCGCCGGGTCAGCCGAATATTGCGGGGGATTTCAGGGATCCAGGTCCTCGCCGGACCGCTCGTCGAAGATCCGCATCGCCTTCGCCGTCGCCGGGCCGGGAGTCCCGGGCAGTTCCCGGCCGTCGACCCGGTGCACGGCCTGCACGTCCCTCAGGGTGGAGGTGAGGAAGACCTCCTCGGCCCGTTCCAGCACGTCCAGCGGCAGGTCGGTCTCCTTGGCGCCGGTCCACTCGACGGCCAGGGCACGGGTGATGCCGGGAAGACAGCCGGAGGCGACCGGCGGGGTGTGGATCTCGCCGTCCAGGACGACGAAGACGTTCGACCCGGTGCCCTCGCAGAGCTGCCCGACCGTGTTGGCGAACAGCGCCTCGGAGGCGCCGTGTTGGTGGGCGCGGGCGAGGGCGACGACGTTCTCGGCGTACGAGGTTGTCTTCAGGCCGGTGAGCGCGCCCCGTTCGTTGCGGGTCCAGGGCACGGTGATCACCGCGGTGGAGTCGGGGCGGCGGCTGGTCTCGCCGAGGGCGACCACCAGGGTCGGGCCGTGCTCGCCGCGGTCGGAGCCGAGGGGGCCGTGGCCGCCGGTGTAGGTGATGCGCAGCCGGCCCAGCGGCATCGGGTTGGCCTCCAGGACGGCCGCGCAGGCCCGGCGGACCTCGGGGTGGTCGGGGTCGGGCAGACCGAGCCCCCGGGCCGAGCGGGTCAGCCGGTCCAGGTGACGGGTGAGCGCGAAGGGCTGCCCGTCGACCGCCTTCACCGTCTCGAAGATGCCGTCGCCGACGGTCAGCCCGTGGTCGAAGACGGAGACACGGGCGGACTCGACGTCCTGCAGAGAACCGTCCAGCCAGATCTTCATGTGAGAGCTCCTTCGTCGGGTGCGGTCCCGCCCGCCCCGCCCTCCTCGTACGTCCCCGACGCTACCGCGAGCAGCCGGGACGCCTTCAGCTCGGTCTCCTGCCACTCCCCCTCGGGATCGGATCCCCAGGTGATGCCTGCGCCGGTGCCGAAGCGCAGCAGACCGGCGTCCCGGTCGATCCAGAAGGTGCGGATGCCCACGGCCAGCTCACCCACGCCCCGGTCGGCGTCGACCCAGCCGATGCCGCCGCAGTACGGGCCGCGCGGCGCGGTCTCCAGGGCCTCGATGATCCTGAGGGCGCTCGACTTGGGGGCGCCGGTGACCGAGCCGGGCGGGAAGGCGGCGGCGAGCAGGTCGGGCCAGCCGGCGCCGTCGCGCAGCTCGCCGCGGACCGTGGAGACCAGGTGCACCAGGCCGGGGTGTTTCTCGACGGCACACAGGTCGGGGACGGTCACGGTGCCGGTGGCGCAGACACGCCCGATGTCGTTGCGGACCAGGTCCACGATCATCACGTTCTCGGCGTAGTCCTTCTCCAGAAGGTCCGCCTCGGTGCGGCCGGTGCCCTTGATGGGGCCCGACTCGACCGTCCGGCCGTCCCGGCGCAGGAACAGCTCGGGCGAGGCGGTGGCGATCTCCACGCCGTGCTCCGGCAGCCGGACCGTGCCCGCGTAGGGCGCCGGGTTGCCCCGGGCCAGCAGGGCGGTCAGGGCGTCCACGTCGGCGTCGGGAGCGACGGGCGCGCTCAGCACCCGGCAGAGGTTGGCCTGGTAGACCTCGCCGGCCGCGATGTGCTCGCGTATTCGGCCCACGCCCGCCGTGTAGGCGGCGCGGTCCAGGGAGGTGGTCCACTCCCCCACGGCCGGGCCGTGCCAGCCGCCCGGCACCGGTGCGGGCACCGGCTCCTTGCGGACGTCCGCGAAGCGGGCGCAGGTCAGCCCGCCCTCGAAGTCCGCGCAGACGGCCCAGAAGCCGGAGGAGTCCAGGGCGGAGGGATCACTGGTGACGTCGAGCAGGCCGGTGGCGAGACGGTCGCCGAACCGGGCCAGGGGAGGGAGCCGAGACGGGAGGTGGAGCACGTGGTCGAGTCTAGGGCGGGTGTCCGACACATGACCCGCGCGTGTCCCCCTGGGGCCCCTGACCATGCCGTCCATCGGGTGCAGCGCAGCACGCTGCGCAAACGCGTTTTTGTGCTGGCCCGGGAATCCGCTAGAGTTCAACACGTCGCCGGGACGCGGAAGCGGACCGAAACGACAGGCGGACGTAGCTCAGTTGGTAGAGCGCAACCTTGCCAAGGTTGAGGTCGCGAGTTCGAGCCTCGTCGTCCGCTCGAAGGAAGAAGGGGTCTTCCCGATCCCCTACACTCCTGGTGGAGTGGCCGAGAGGCGAGGCAACGGCCTGCAAAGCCGTCTACACGGGTTCAAATCCCGTCTCCACCTCCAAGGACGATTAGCTCAGCGGGAGAGCGCTTCCCTGACACGGAAGAGGTCACTGGTTCAATCCCAGTATCGTCCACTGGATCTTCTTCGAAGGTCCGAGGATCTCTTTGAAGATCCTTGCCCGCGCGATTAGCTCAGCGGGAGAGCGCTTCCCTGACACGGAAGAGGTCACTGGTTCAATCCCAGTATCGCGCACCGACTGTGACTCTCACGTCACAGCCTGCGGACGATTAGCTCAGCGGGAGAGCGCTTCCCTGACACGGAAGAGGTCACTGGTTCAATCCCAGTATCGTCCACACACCGCAAAGCCCCCGGCCGTCTCGTACGGCCGGGGGCTTCTTCGTGTGCTCAGCTGGAGAAGAGCATGTGGGCCCAGCTCTTCTGGTGGTGCCCATGGTGCCCATGGTGGCCGTGACCACCGTGGTGACCGCCGTGCGGCGCGCCCCAGGCGGGGGCGGGCGGCGCCGGGTACGCCTGCGGGGCGACGGGCGGAGCCGGCGGGGCGGGCTTGGACCACTGGGCCTCCAGCTGGGTCAGGGCCTCCAGCTCGCCGTAGTCGAGGAAGATGCCGCGACAGCCGCTGCACTGCTCGATCTGGACGCCGTTGCGGTTGTAGGTGTGCATGGGCGCATGGCACTTCGGACACTGCATGGTCGGCTCAACTCCTCGCCGTTGGGTCCTGCTTCGTGTTTCCCCAGGACAGACTCCGTCCGGTCCTGGTCGGTTGCACCCTAACCCGGGAATCCCCGCGTCAACTGACGGGGGACCGAAGTCATTCGGGCACACGCGTCCACCAGGGCCTGTTCCACTTCGTCCAGCGGGCGGTCCTCCGCGAGCGCCTTGGCGAGCGCGCGGGCCGCGGTCTGCACGGTGACCGCGCGGGCCGGGACGTCCAGGGCGGGCCAGGGATCGCCCTCGACCGGTACGGCGGGGCCGCCCGCCCTGCGGTAGGCGGTCAGGAAGCGGGTCCACTCCTCGGGCGGAAGGAGCCCGCAGGCGTACCAGGCGGCGGGGCGGGCCAGGTCCCATGCCGGGACGCCCATGCCGAGGTCGTCCACGTCGATCAGCCGCCAGGGCCCGTCCGGTGCCGGGTGGCGGACGAGCTGGCCCAGGTGCAGGTCACCGTGACACAGGGCCGGGGTGCCGGGCATCGGGGCCTCGGCGCGGGCCCAGGCGGGCAGGGCCTGCCAGGCCTGGAGGACCGGGCGTGCGGCCGGACGGGGCGTGGCGTCCAGAGCCGTGCGCAGCCTGGTGAGGGCGTGGGCGGCCTTGGCGGGACCGCGCATCGGGGGCAGCGGGCCGGAGGGGACCGTCCGGTGCAGCAGGGCGAGCAGCGTGGCGGCGGCCTCCCAGGGGGCCGCGTCCCGGTCGTCCGGGTCCACGGGGGCGCCGTACGGCCAGAAGGTCACCAGACGGTCGTGCACAGCGGCCGGGGTGGCGGTGAGCGGCGACAGCAGGACGTCGGGGACCCGGGCCGCCACAGCCAGGCGGCGGGCCAGCCCGGCGGAGTCGGTGCCGGGGGCGTGGGCCTTCGCGACGGTGTCGGCGTGCCGGACGACGGTCGCGTCGGGGCGGTCGGCGAGGGAGGTGCTGCCACAGGTGCAGGAGCCCGGGCCGGTGCCGGGGTGGGCGGCGGCTCTGACCTGTGCGGTGAGGGCCGTGAGGACCCCGGGGGGCGCGCTCATGCGGACGCCTCGGGCGGCGCATAGTGGCGCAGGTAGTCGCGCAGCCCGGGTTCCAGCGCGGAGAGATCTCCGTCCCTGATCGCGTGCCACAGCCGGTTCTCGATCCAGAAGCGGTGGGCGAACTCCTCGAAGGTGGGCGCGCACCAGAAGATCGCCGCCCGCTGTTCCTCCCGGTCGTCCAGGTCGCTGTCCGTTCTGTACCCGTCGCGCCGCGCCTCGTACTCGTGCTCGTAGTCGAGGAAGGAGTGCACGACGAACGACTCGCCGGAGGGCCGCAGGTACAGGTACCAGAGCACACAGTCCTGCTGGTCGCGCAGGAACCTGACGAGGAACGCCCCCGGCTCGACGGGGCTGGGCAGCGGGTCCGAGAGGTCGGACCAGCAGCAGGTCACGGAGACGGCGTCCAGGGCCGTGTGCAGCCTCGATCCGGTCTGGAAGGTGACGAAGTCGTCCGGCAGGGTCAGGCCCCTGGCGGCCAGCTCGGCCGCCAGCCCGGTGAGCCGCGTGACCTGCTCGGTCACGGGTTCGCCGGCCGGGCCGAGCCAGTCGAAACGGCCCGTGTACCGGCCCGGGTCGAGGGGCGGCAGGCTCGCGTACGGGTAGGAGGCGTAGGTGTAGCGGCAGGAGCGGTACTCGCCGAGGCCGGTGGCGCACCAGGCAGCCGCGAAACCGGTGCCGGCCGGGGCCGGTCCGGTTCCTGTGCGTTCACCTGTCATCGGATTCCCCCTGATCAGTACGAGCCGGTCGTCGGCGACAGCATCGCACCCGCCACCGACAACGCCCCGGAAACGGCGCAATGCCGGCGCAGCTCCCCAGCTGCGCCGGCATTTGTGCCGTCCGCCGCACCCCCGTCCCCACGGGGTTTCATGGATGGATGTCCCCGCCCGGACCGCTCTTCCGGGCCTGGGGTCGCCGCTCAGCGCCCCAGCATCGCACCCACGGACGACGCCTGTGTGGCCACCGTCTCCCAGCCGTCGAAGACGAGAAGGAGCAGGGCCGCCAGGGGAAGGGCCATGAGCGTCGCCACCACGGGGTGGCGACGGCCCGTCCGGCGGGTGCGGAACGCCGTGCGCCGCGGTGCCGTGTGGGCCATGGTCCCTCTCCCGACCGTTTCGGTTGTCGATTGCAGCGGCGAGTGTCTGACCTCGGGGGACGAGTGCTGCACCCGCCGCTTGACCTCAAATCTAGGCGCGCGGTACCCGACCGGCGTCATGCCCTCGTACCGAATCGCGGGCCTCCCGGAGGATGAGCCATGACCTGCGGAGTACTCCCCTGGGTGGAGACGGAGTCCTAGGTCTCGGGGTCTTCCCGGAGGGGGCGCCCGCTGTGTCCGGCATGTCCGGACGGCCAGGTCCCGCACATCCGGACCGCCGCCCCCCCCGCTTCCGGGTCCGGATCACTGCGGCGCACCGGGTCCGGACCGCCGTGCAAGCCGGGCCCGGAGAGCCCCCGCACCCGAGGCCGGAGAACCCCGCACCCGAGGCCGGAGAACCCCCGCACCCGGGTCCGGACGCTCGGGTCAGCCGGGTCCGGACAGCTGCGGACCCGGCTCCCAGGGCCGTGCCGCACCGCGTCCCGGGCCCCGGGCGGGGGCGCGCCGAGTGAGTTCGATCACCTCGACGGGTCCCGGCTGCCGCGCCGCGGCCACCGTGCGGACGGTCCCGCCCGCCGCTCGTCCGCCCGCGCCCGGCACCCTCCCGGTGGCGCCGGGTCCCCGTCCCCGGTCATTTGCCTCATCATCAATCTCCTTTCCAGTGCCGTGCGTTGACGTCACACAGGCCTCAAAGGCACCGCAGACACCGGCTTCCTGACCGCGTTTCACCTCGTGCGTCCGGCCGGCACAATCCATCCGCCCGAGAGGGCGCGGCCTCTGCGCGCAGGCGGCTGTGGAAACGTAAGCTGTGCCACGTCACAGGGACCGGGCAGCGGGGATGAACATGGCGATGATGCGCCTGAGGCGCGAGGACCCGCGCGTCGTCGGCTCGTTCAGGCTTCACCGACGGCTCGGCGCGGGCGGGATGGGCGTGGTCTACCTCGGCTCCGACAAGAAGGGGCAGCGGGTCGCGCTGAAGGTGATCCGGCCCGATCTGGCGGAGGACCAGGAGTTCCGGTCGCGGTTCGCCCGTGAGGTCTCGGCGGCCCGGCGCATCCGGGGCGGCTGCACGGCCCGGCTGGTGGCGGCGGACCTGGAGGCCGAGCGGCCCTGGTTCGCCACCCAGTACGTGCCCGGCCCGTCCCTGCACGACAAGGTCGCCGACGAGGGCCCGCTGAGCGCGGCCGACACGGCGGCGGTCGGCGCTGCCCTCTCCGAGGGGCTCGTCGCCGTGCACGAGGCAGGTGTCGTCCACCGCGACCTGAAGCCGTCCAACATTCTGCTGTCCCCGAAGGGGCCGCGGATCATCGACTTCGGCATCGCCTGGGCCACCGGCGCCTCCACGCTCACCCATGTCGGCACGGCGGTCGGCTCCCCCGGATTCCTCGCTCCGGAGCAGGTGCGCGGCGCGGCCGTCACGCCCGCCACGGACGTCTTCTCCCTCGGCGCGACCCTGGCCTACGCCTCGACCGGCGACTCGCCCTTCGGGCACGGCAGTTCCGAGGTGATGCTGTACCGGGTGGTGCACGAGGAGGCACAGCTGCAGGGCGTGCCGGACGCCCTCGCACCGCTCGTACGGGCCTGTCTGGCCAAGGATCCCGAAGACCGGCCGAGCACCCTCCAACTGTCACTGCGGCTGAAGGAGATCGCCGCGCGGGAGGCGCAGGGCCTGGCCGACGTACGGCCGCCCGCGCCGCGCTCCGCGGAGGCGGACCGGCCGACCGGACGGCTGGTGGACACCTACCCCGAGCAGCAGCGCACCCAGCGTCGGACCTCCCCCGGCACTCCCCTGTCGCGCGGCGGCACGTCCGCCCGGGGCGGTGCGCCCGCGCGGGGCGTCGGCGCCCAGCGCGCCGGTGGCGTCGCCTCCCGGCCGGGCACGGCCCGCCCGACCCCGGCCCCCCGTGACGGCGGCCCGCGCT
>NZ_JBFAET010000172.1:0-19407 GCF_040642095.1 Streptomyces sp. NPDC020362 | reverse complement strand
GGGGGGGGTGTGGGGGGGGCCCCGGGCGGGCGCCCCCCCCCCACCACCGGCGACGCGTCAGCCGCCGGCCGGGACCTGGGGGCGCAGCAGTGTCTGCAGACGCGTCGTGCGGGACTTGGCCGGGACCTCCGCCACCGCCTTCGGGAGCGCCTGTTCCACACCATGGACCACCGAGAGGTGGTGCTCGGCGCGGCCGAACGCCGTGTACACCCACGGTCTGCTGAGCGCCTGGGCGGCGTCGCCGGGGAGCACCACCACCGCGGCCGGCCAGCGGCTGCCCAGCGCCTGGTGCGCGGTCAGCGCCCAGCCGTGCCGTACGCACTGCTCCACCCCATCCCGTGGCACGACGACGGGGACGCCCGCGCACTCCAGGTGCAGCCCGTCGGCGTCGGCGTTCACCACCCGGCCCGGCACCGTACGGCCCGGTGCGGGTGCGTAGGCGATCCGGTCGCCGGGGTCGAACCCGCCGAAGCGGCCGGGGCCCGGGTTGAGGCGTTCCTTGAGGGCGGCGTTGAGCGCACGGGTGCCCGCGGCACCGCCGTGGCCCGGGGTGATCACCACGGTCTGCTCGGGCGGCACTCCGATCGCCCGCGGCACCGAGTCCGCGACCAGCTGCACGGTCCGGTGCACCGCCTCGCCGGCGTCCCGCACCGGCACGATGACGATCTCCTTGCCGGGCGCGTCCACCTGGTTCAGCTCACCGATGCCGACGCCCGAGAGCAGCTCGCCGAGCGGTCCGGGGTCGGGGATGCGGGAGGCGACCTGCGGGCAGGCCCGGGACGCGAGCAGGTCGGCGAAGACCCGCCCGGGCCCGGCCGACCACAGCACCGCAGGGTCGCCGCTCAGCACGAGCCGTGCCCCGTCGGGCAGCGACTCCACCAGCATCGCGGCGGCCTCCACGTCGAGTTGCGGGGCGTCCAGCACGACCAGCAGATCGAGGTCCAGGGCGCCGTCCGGGTCCCGGCCGGGCCCCTCGGCGCCGGAGAGCAGACCGGCGACCGTGGCCACGGCCTCCTCCCCGGCCTCTTCGCCCAGCAGCGCGGTGAGGCGGCGGCGCCCGTCGGGGGTGTGGCAGACGGCGAACGCACGCAGGCCCGCGGCGCGGGCGGCGCCGAGCAACGCGGCCGGTTCGCAGCGGGCCGCCTCGCCGCCGGTGTGCAGCACCAGGCCGTTCTGCGCGAGGGCGCGGGCCAGCTCGGCAGCACCGCCGGACGACCCGGCCGCGGCCGTCTCCCACGGTCCGGAGGCCTCCTGGGACAAGGAGTTGAGCAGGCGGGCCAGGCCGTCGGCGAGGCTCTCCTCGGCGAGTGCGTACCGCTCCAGGCCGACGAGGACACGGACCGGCCGCTCCTCGTCCCCGTCCTCCTCGCTGTCGATGGCCCCAGGCGCCGGTGCTCCCGGCTCCTCCAGAGCGTCCTCGAAGGCCAGCGCCTCGCCCTCCGAGAGCGTGCTCTGCACGGCCGCGTCCGGGTCCGGCACGCCCCGCTGGGCCAGGGCCGCGGTGAGCGTCGGCAACTCCAGGGCGGTGTGCCCGGCGAGCGCCGCATGCTCCAGCAGCCAGCCGGTCAGCGCGCGGCCGCGCCGCTCGTCGTCCGGGCCGCATGCCGGGCCGAGCAGGGCCCGCGCGAATCCGTCGGCCTGCTCCGGCCGTACGCCGGTGAGACGCAGTAGGTGCCAGGGGTCCTCGCGGAGCGCGGAGCCCGCGCCCTCGCCGAGGGCCGCGGCCATCTGGGGCGCCAGGGTCTCGGGTGCACCGCCCTCGCCCAGGACCCGCCGCACGGCCTCGACGGCCTCGGGGTCGGTGGCGCCGGGCGCGGCGGCGGCCGGGGCGGGCTGCGGCCGGCGTACGGGCGCGGGGGCGGCCGCGGGGCGCGGGGCGGGCGCGGTCTCGGGTTCGCGCAAGGCCGTGACGGTCGGCTTCCGGCCGCTCTCCACCGCCCGGACCGCGGCGAGCAGGTCGGCCGCCGTGCCGCTCAGCTTGGCGCCGCTGTCGATGGGGGCCTGCCTCTCGGCCTTGCGCCGGTCGATCCGCTCCCGCTCGATCCGCTGTGCGGCCAGCTCGGCCTGTGCTTCGGACTGCTGCGAAGAGCCTTCGCCGTCGGTTCCCTCGGCCTTCTCGGCCCCCTCGGCTTTGTCGGTTCCCTCGGCGTCCTCGACGCCCTCGGAGTCTTGGGTGTCACCGGTGTGCCCGGCGCTCTCCGTCGCCCCGTCCCCGGCCGCACTGCTGTCCTCGGGCGCCGTCTCCTGCCCCTGGGCCTCCCGGACCTCCGGGGCGTGCGGGGTCCGCGGCCCGGCTTCCTCCGTGGTCTCCGGCTCCGTGCTCACAGCGTGCTCCAGTCGTGATCGGGATAGCGGTGCACGGGCGCCGACACGTCGTCGAGCGCCCGGCAGATCTCGTCAGGAAGACTAAGGGCCTCCACTGACAGAGCCGCCGTGAGCTGCTGCGCGGTGCGCGCGCCGATGATCGGGGCGGCCACGCCGGGCCGGTCCCGGACCCAGGCGAGAGCCACCTGGAGCGGGGTGACCGCGAGCCCGTCGGCGGCCGTCGTCACGGCGTCGACGATGCGGGTCGCCGTGTCGTCCAGATATGGCTCGACGAAGGGCGCGAGGTGCTCGGAGGCGCCGCGCGAGTCCGGGGGAGTGGTGTGCCGGTACTTGCCGGTCAGCACGCCGCGGCCCAGCGGCGAGGAGGGCAGCAGGCCCACGCCCAGATCGAGCGCCGCGGGCAGCACCTCGCGCTCGACACCGCGCTGCAGCAGCGAGTACTCCAGCTGTGTGCTGGCCAGCCGGGTGCGGGTGCCCGGTGCGGCGAGCTGCCAGGTGGCCGCCTTGGCCAGCTGCCAGCCGCAGAAGTTGGAGACCCCCGCATACCGTGCGCGCCCGCTGCTGACCGCCAGGTCCAGGGCCTGGAGCGTCTCCTCCAGCGGGGTGTCGGGGTCGAAGGCGTGGATGTGCCACACATCGACGTGGTCCGTGCCGAGGCGGGCCAGGGAGGCGTCGAGGGCGGCGAGCAGATGGCCGCGCGAGCCGTCGAAGCGGCGATCGGGGTCGGGGACGCTGCCCGCCTTGGTGGAGATGACCAGATCCCGGCGCGGCACCAGGCCCTCCATGAGCTGCCCGAGCAGATACTCCGCCTCCCCGTCGCCGTACACGTCCGCGGTGTCGACGAGGTTTCCGCCGGCCTCCCAGAAGGCCTTCAGCATGTCCGCGGCGTCGTGCTCGTCGGTGTCCCGGCCCCAGGTGAGGGTGCCGAGTCCGATCCGGGACACGCGCAGGCCTGTGCGGCCGAGATGCCTCTGCTCCATGTGCGCGAGATTACTGGCCAGAACTGATGCCGTGGGTTGCCTGTGGATAACTCCGGTCACGGTGATCGACCGGGTGAACGGCCCCTGATCCCGGGCAGGCACTGCCCGCGGGCCCCGGCGCCGCGCTAAGGTCTCCCGCCAAGGGACGTTACTCGTGAGTAAGGGGAATCGGCCATGCAGCTCGGGATCAACCTCGGCTACTGGGGTGCCGGGATGGACGCGGACAATCTGGCCGTGGCACAGGAGGCCGACCGGCTGGGCTACTCCGTGTGCTGGGCCGCCGAGGCGTACGGCTCGGACGCGGCCACGGTGCTGAGCTGGGTCGCCGCCCAGACCGAGCGCATCGACGTCGGCTCGGCCATCTTCCAGATTCCGGCCCGGCAGCCGGCGATGACCGCGATGACCGCGGCGACGCTGGACTCGCTGTCCAAGGGCCGCTTCCGGCTCGGCCTCGGCGTCTCGGGGCCGCAGGTCTCCGAGGGCTGGTACGGCGTCAAGTTCGACAAGCCGCTGGCGCGCACGCGCGAGTACGTGGAGATCGTACGGAAGGCGATGACGCGCGAGCGGCTGTCGTACGAGGGCGCGCACTGGACGCTGCCGCTGCCCGGCGGCCCGGGCAAGCCGATCAAGCTGACCGTGCACCCGGAGCGCGAGCACATTCCGCTCTACATCGCCGCCATCGGGCCGAAGAACCTGGAGCAGACCGGTGAGATCGCCGACGGGGCGCTGGTGATCTTCCCGTCCGCCGAGCACCTGGAGGAGACCACCGTCAGCCACCTGCGGGCCGGGCGGGAGAAGGCCGGCAAGACCCTCGAGGGGTTCGACATCTGCCCGACCCTGCCGCTCGCCGTCGGCGACGACAAGGACGTGTCCCGGCTCGCCGACACCTTCCGCCCCTACACCGCCCTCTACGTGGGCGGCATGGGCAGCGCCAAGCAGAACTTCTACAACCAGCTCGCCCGGCGCATGGGATACGAGAAGCAGGCCGCCGAGATCCAGGAGATGTACCTGTCCGGCGACAAGCAGGGCGCCGCGGCCGCGATCCCGCACGACCTCATCGACAAGACCACGCTGCTCGGCTCGGTGGAGCGCATCGCCGACCGGATGAAGGCCTACGCCGCCGCCGGGGTCACCACCCTCAGCCTGGCCCCGGCCGGCTTCACCCTCGACGAGCGGCTCGCCTCCCTGCGGGCCGGCAGCGAGGCCCTGGAGCGTGCCGGGCTCGCCTAGGCCCGGCGGATCCCGGCCGGCGCCGGGACGTTTTCTGCGGCCGTGGTGGGGGCTCGGGGGTCTTCCCCGCCACGGCCGTCATGGGAAACAACGCGCCGGACGCCGCTCGGTTACGACACGGTCGTCCTCCTGTCGGCCGAGCCGGACCGCACTGCTGTTGCGACTCCCCTCTGTCCCCATTTGACTCGTTCTTTGCGGAACCCTGCGGAATGTGCAGAGAGGGGCCTTCCATGCTGTCGGCCAAGAGTCTGTTCCAGGAGATCCTCGACGACGACGAGTCCTTCCGGCTGTTCTGCTCCATCGCCGCCGGCGGCGAGTCCCAGGGCGGGTGGGAGAACGGGCGGATCGCCGCACTCGTACCGCAGAGCGAACGCGCCCTCGCCCCCAAGATCGCCCGCCACAGCGCCGACGAGGACAAGCACGGGCGCATCTTCAACGCCCTCATGAGCAAGCGCGGCCTCGCACCCGTCCCCGTGCCGCCCGAGACCGACTACACGATGCTCCTTGAGCGCCGGGGCATCGGTCTCGCCCACGACAGGCTCCGGCGCAGCGAGCCGCTCGCCGTGCGCGACATCGTCGTCTACCTCTCGCACAGCAGGGTCACCGAACAGCGCGCCGCCGAACAGATGGCGTTGCTCCGCGTGTACTTCGCCGACCACCCCGAGGTCGGCAAGGCCGTCCGCATGATCTCCCACGACGAGGACAACCACCTCGCCTACACCCACGAGGAACTGCTGCGCCTCGCCGCCGCCGGGCACGGCCGGCTGATCCAGCACACCCTGCGCGCCTGCGCGCTCGCCGAGATCCGCACCTACCGGGACGTCAGCCTCGCCGTCATGGCCCACATGGGCCGCATCCTCGGCTGGCCGAGGCCGAAGTCCGCGCTGCTCGTGGCCGGCATCCACGCCGTGTACGCCTACGAGCGCCTCGGCGGCTGGCACCGCATGGTGACCCTGCGCATGCCCGAGCGCCGCAACGCCCTCGGCGGCCCCGCCACCCCCGCCCCCGAGTTCGTCTGAGCAGCCCTCACAGCCAGCCGCGCCGCTTGAACTGGCGGTACAGCAGCACCTCCAGGCCCGCCATCAGCAGGATCACCATCGGGTAGGACCACAGCCAGTGCAGCTCGGGCATGTGGTCGAAGTTCATGCCGTAGACGCCCGCGATCATCGTGGGGACCGCCGCCATCGCCGCCCACGCCGAGATCTTCCGCATGTCGTCGTTCTGCCGCACGCTCATCTGCGCCAGATGCGCCGACAGGATGTCCGACACCAGCCGGTCCAGGGCCTCCACGGACTCGTTCACGCGCGCGAGATGGTCGTTCACGTCCCGGAAGAACGGCCGCGCCTTCTCGCTCACGAACGGGACGGCGGCGCCGAAGGGGCCGGTGCCCGCGAGCCGGGTCAGCGGCAGCGCGAGCGGTCCGGTGGCCCGCCGGAACTCCAGGATCTGACGCTTGAAGGTGTAGATCCGGGACGCGGTGTCGCGCGAGCCGCCGCTGCCCGGCTCGAACACGGCCGCCTCCAGCCCCTCCAGGTCCGCCTGCAGCTCGGTCGCCACGTCCAGGTAGTGGTCCACGACGGCGTCGGAGATCGCGTACAGCACCGCGGTGGGACCCTTGCCCAGCATCTCCGGCTCCTCCTCCAGCCGGTGCCGTACGGCCGCCAGCGGCGCTCCCTCGCCGTGCCGGACGGTCACCACGAAGGCGTCCCCGACGAAGACCATGACCTCGCCCGCCGAGACGGTGTCGCCCTCGGGCTCGTAGACGACCGGCTTGAGGACCATGAAGAGCGAGTCGTCGAAGACCTCCAGCTTGGGCCGCTGATGCGCCTTGAGGGCGTCCTCGACCGCCAGCGGATGCAGCCCGAACTCCTCGGTGACCAGGTCGAACTCCCGCTCCGACGGCTCGTACAGACCGATCCACATGAACCCGCCCGCCGCCCGCGCCTCGGCCAGCGCGTCCGACAGGTCCTCCGGGCCCTCGCTGCGGTGCCCGTGGGTGTAGATGGCGCAGTCCACGATCACGCAGCGCATTCTTCCCTCACCCGCCCGCCCGCGCATGTCGTGCTCATGGGTGCCTCCCGGCCGTTCCGGCAGGGGATGCGCTTACCCTGGGCGGCATGCCCACGCTGATCCTCGTCAGGCACGGACGGTCGACCGCCAACACCTCGGGCGTGCTCGCCGGGTGGACGCCCGGCGTCGCCCTCGATGAACGCGGGGCCGCGCAGGCCGCCGCGCTGCCCGGACGGCTGAGGGAGCTGCCCCTCTGCGAGGTCGTCGTCAGCCCCCTCCAGCGCTGCCAGGAGACGGTACGGCCGCTGCTCGACGCCCGGCCCGGGCTGCGTGTCCACACCGACGAGCGCATCGGGGAGTGCCACTACGGCGACTGGTCCGGCCGCAAGCTCGCCGAGCTGAAGGACGAGCCGCTGATGGAGGTCGTCCAGGCACACCCGTCGGCCGCCGCCTTCCCGGGCGGCGAGTCCATGCGGGCCATGCAGACCCGCGCCGCCGAAGCCGTCCGCGAGTGGAACGCGCGCGTGGAGCGCGACCACGGCGCCGACGCCGTCTACCTCATGTGCTCGCACGGCGACATCATCAAGTCGCTCGTCGCCGACGCCCTCGGACTCCATCTCGACCTGTTCCAGCGGATCTCGGTGGAACCGTGTTCCGTCACAGCGATCCGCTACACCCGCCTCAGGCCGTTTCTCGTTCGTCTCGGCGACACCGGCGATTTCGCCTCTCTTGCCCCGCGCGAGGAACCTCCGGGGGAAGACGCACCGGTCGGGGGCGGTGCGGGCGCACCGTGATCGTCGGGCGCAGTAGGGTGAAGCGATCCGCACCGTCGCCCTTCCGTACGGCCCGCACCGCAGCAACTCTCGAATCCAATGGAGACAGGACGTGTCCCGTCAGGTGTTCCTCTACGATCCGCCGGACCGTTTCGTGGCCGGCACGGTCGGACTGCCCGGGCGCCGTACGTTCTTCCTCCAGGCCACCGCAGGCCCCCGGGTGACCAGCGTGGCTCTGGAGAAGACCCAGGTCGCGGCACTCGCCGAGCGCATGGACGAACTGCTGGACGAGGTCGTGCGGCGCAGCGGCGGCAGCGCGGCCGTCCCTGCCATGGCCCCCTCCGAGATCTCCGACAGCGCCCCGCTGGACACCCCCATCGAGGAGGAGTTCCGCGTCGGGACCATGGCCCTGGCCTGGGACGGCGAGGAGCAGCGCATGATCGTGGAGGCGCAGGCCCTCGTGGAGCTGGAGGCCGACACCGAGGAGGACCTCGCCGAGGCCGAGGAGCGGCTCCTCCAGGACGAGGAGAACGGGCCCCCGATGCTGCGGGTCCGGCTGACCGGCGCGCAGGCCAGGGCCTTCGCCAAGCGTGCCCTGGACGTCGTCAACGCCGGGCGGCCGCCGTGCCCGCTGTGCAGCCTCCCGCTCGATCCGGAAGGACATGTATGTCCGCGCCAGAACGGATACCGCCGCGGAGCGTGACCGCAGCCGACGCAGGGACCGGCACGGCCGCCGCGGAGCTGCTCGCCCGCGGTGAGCTGGCTGTGCGCGGCCGGATCCGCGAGGCGTCCAATGCGGCGCTGTTCTGCACGGTTTCCCACGACGGCCGCGAAGCCTCCTGTGTGTACAAGCCCGTGGCCGGCGAGCGCCCCCTGTGGGACTTCCCCGACGGCACTCTGGCGGGCCGAGAGGTGGCCGCCTACGAGGTCTCCGAGGCCACCGGCTGGGGGCTCGTCCCGCCGACCGTGCTGCGCGACGGCCCGTACGGCGAGGGCATGTGCCAGTTGTGGATCGACGTGAGCGCCGAGTCCGAGCTGCTCGCGCTGGTGGACGGCGAGGAGCCCGGCCCGGGCTGGAAGGCGATCGGGTTCGCCGAGGTCGGCGAGGGCCGCACCGCGCTGCTGGTGCACGCCGACGACGAGCGGCTGCGCCGCCTCGCCGTCCTGGACGCCGTGATCAACAACGCCGACCGCAAGGGCGGCCACCTGCTGCCCACCACGGACGGACGGCTCTACGGCATCGACCACGGGGTCGCCTTCAACGCCGAGAACAAGCTGCGCACACTGCTGTGGGGCTGGGCCGGGGAGCCCCTGACGGCGGACGCCGTCGACGTGCTCGAGGGGCTGCGCACGAGCCTCGCCGACGGTGGGGAGCTGGCCGGGCGGCTGGCCGGGCTGATCACGGCGGCCGAGATCGAGGCCACGCGCGCGCGGGTCGACGCGCTGCTCGCCGCCGGCCGGCATCCCGAGCCGGGCGGCGAGTGGCCCGCCATCCCGTGGCCGCCGGTGTAAGCACATCGGTCGCCGATCCGCAAGAACGCCCAACCGGCCATCCGACCCGATCCCGTTCGTATACGCAGCTCGCGGCCGGTTAGGCTCATGTACATGCATGCCTGGCCCGCTTCCGAGGTCCCCGCCCTGCCTGGTCAGGGCCGCGACCTGAGGATCCACGACACCGCGACCGGCGGCCTCGTCACCCTCGACCCCGGTCCCGTCGCCCGTATCTACGTCTGCGGCATCACCCCGTACGACGCGACCCACCTGGGTCACGCGGCGACCTACAACGCGTTCGACCTCGTTCAGCGCGTGTGGCTCGACACCAAGCGGCAGGTTCACTACGTCCAGAACGTCACCGACGTCGACGATCCGCTGCTGGAGCGCGCGGAGCGGGACGGCGTCGACTGGGTCGCCCTCGCCGAGAAGGAGACGGCCCTCTTCCGCGAGGACATGACCGCCCTCAGGATGCTCCCGCCGCAGCACTACATAGGCGCCGTCGAGGCGATACCCGGCATCGTCCCGCTCGTGGAGCGGCTGCGCGAGATCGGCGCGGCCTACGAGCTGGAGGGCGACATCTACTTCTCCGTCGAGTCCGACCCGCACTTCGGCCAGGTCTCGAACCTCGACGCGGCCGCCATGCGGCTGCTGTCCGCCGAGCGCGGCGGCGACCCGGACCGTCCGGGCAAGAAGAACCCGCTCGACCCGATGCTGTGGATGGCGGCCCGCGAGGGCGAGCCCAGCTGGGACGGCGGCTCCCTCGGCCGGGGACGCCCCGGCTGGCACATCGAGTGCGTGGCCATCGCCCTCGACCACCTCGGCATGGGCTTCGACGTCCAGGGCGGCGGCTCCGACCTGGCCTTCCCGCACCACGAGATGGGCGCCTCGCACGCCCAAGTGCTCACCGGCGAGTTCCCGATGGCCAAGGCCTATGTGCACGCCGGCATGGTCGCCCTGGACGGCGAGAAGATGTCCAAGTCCAAGGGCAACCTCGTCTTCGTCTCCCGGCTGCGCCGCGACGGCGTCGACCCGGCCGCGATCCGGCTGGCCCTGCTCTCCCACCACTACCGCGCCGACTGGGAGTGGACCGACCAGGTCCTGCACGACGCCGTCGGCCGTCTCGGCCGCTGGCGCTCGGCCGTCTCCCGGCCCGACGGGCCGTCCGCGGACGCGCTCGTCGAGGAGATCCGCGAGGCCCTCGCGAACGACCTGGACGCCCCCGCGGCGCTCGCCGCCGTGGACCGCTGGGCGGCCCGCCAGGAGGCGGAGGGCGGCACCGACACCGGTGCGCCCGGTCTGGTCACCCGGGCCGTGGACGCACTGCTGGGCGTGGCGCTCTAGCACGGGCACAGCAGCGGCACCGGCGCACCGGCACGGCGCCGGCGCCGGTCGACAGGGGCGGTTCCCCGAGGGGATCCGCCCCGCCTGCCGCCGGGACGCTGCCGGGCCGACCGGACCGCGCTCGACCGCTGCGCCCGCCGGGGCACCCTGTGGTGGACGCCCCCGACGTTCTCCGCGCGGCGATGCCGACCCGACCGCCGAGGGGCGCGGTACGGGGTTGCCGGCCTGATTGCCGAAGGACGGTACGGCGCGGTGTCCGCCTGACCGCCGAAGGACGGTATGGCGCGGTGTCGGCCTGACCGCCGAGGGGCGGTACGGCGCGGTGCCGGCCCGATCTCCGGGGGGGGCGCGGTACGGCGCGGTGCCGGCCCGATCACTGAAGGGGCGGTACGCGTCGTGCGTACCGCCCCTGGTCACTCCTCCGAGGTGTCCCCGTCGGCCCCGTCGCCGCCGTCACCGTCCACGGCACCCGGTGCTTCCGGCTTCGGCTTCGGCGACTTCGGTGGCGTCGGCGGCCGGGTCCTGCCGCTCGGGCTGTCCCGCAGATACGAGGCGTCGCCGCCGTCCGCCGTCGCGTGCCCGCCCGGCGGGCTGACGTCCCGGCGCCGCAGGTAGCGCTCGAACTCGCGGGCGATCGCCTCGCCGGACGCCTCCGGCAGCTCGGCGGTGTCCCGGGCCTCCTCCAGCGTCTGGACGTACTCGGCGACCTCGCTGTCCTCGGCGGCCAGCTGGTCCACGCCCACCTGCCAGGCCCGCGCGTCCTCGGGCAGCTCGCCCTGCGGAATACGCAGGTCCAGCAGGTCCTCCAGCCGGTTGAGCAGTGCCAGCGTGGCCTTGGGGTTGGGCGGCTGGGAGACGTAGTGCGGCACGGCCGCCCACAGCGAGACCGCAGGGACGCCCGCGTGCGTGCACGCCTCCTGCAGGACGCCGACGATGCCCGTCGGGCCCTCGTACTTGGTCTCCTCCAGGTCCATGCGCTGGGCCAGGTCCGGGTCGGAGGTGACCCCGCTGACCGGGACCGGACGCGTGTGCGGTGTGTCACCGAGCAGGGCGCCCAGGACGACCACCAGCTCCACGCCCAGCTCGTGCGCGAAGCCGAGCAGCTCGTTGCAGAACGAGCGCCAGCGCATGGACGGCTCGATGCCGCGGACCAGCACCAGGTCGCGCGGTTTGTCGCCGCCGACCCGGACCACCGACAACCTCGTCGTCGGCCACGTGATCTTGCGCACTCCGCCGTCCATGAACACCGTGGGGCGGTTCACCTGGAAGTCGTAGTAGTCCTCGGCGTCCAGCGCCGCGAACACTTCGCCCTTCCACTCGCGTTCCAGATGCGCGACCGCCGTGGAGGCGGCGTCGCCGGCATCGTTCCAGCCCTCGAACGCGGCCACCATGACTGGGTCGATCAGCTCGGGAACCCCCTCCAGCTCGATCACCCAGTGCCTCCTTCCGACGTGCCCTCGCCTGACGTCCCCACCTTACGGCGTCCGGCGGGGGCGTCCGCAGCCCCCTGACCCGGGGGATGAACGGATCACTGCCCCGTTCGTCACCTCGGAACACCCCGCTCGTGAACGAGGTGACCGACCGGTTCCGCAGGGGACTTCACGGGGTGTCACAGCGTGCTGCGCAGCCACTGCTCCACGCTCGCGATGTGCACGGTCGCCCAGGAACGGGCCGCCTCCGCGTCGCGGTCGCGCAGCGCGGCGAGGATCGCCCGGTGCTCGCGCAGCGTGCGGGCGACCGCGTCCTCCTGGGTGAGCCCCCGCCAGATCCGGGCCCGGGTGGTCGGCCCCGACAGGCCGTCCAGCAGCGAGCACAGCACCGAGTTCCCGGCGCTCTGCACGATGCTCCGGTGGAACTCCAGGTCGCAGGCGACCAGCTCCTCCACCGAGGGTGCGGCCCCGAGCGCGTCCAACTGGGCGGACAGGGCGTCCACTTGCTGCTCACCGATGTGCGCGGCGGCCATTGCCGTGGCGGCCGGCTCCAGGATCCGGCGCACCGCGAGGAACTCCAGCACCGTGTCGTCGCGGTGGAAGTCCACGACGAAGCTCATGGCTTCCAGCAGCAGTTGCGGATCGAGGCTGGTGACATAGGTGCCGTCGCCCTGCCGCACGTCCAGGATCCGGATCAGTGACAGGGCGCGTACGGCCTCGCGCAGCGAGTTGCGGGACAGGCCCAGCTCGGCGGCCAGTTCGCTCTCCTTGGGCAGCCGGTCGCCGGGGCGCAGGGCGCCGGAGACGATCATGCCCTTGATCTTCTCGATCGCCTCGTCGGTGACTGCCATGACCGGCCTCCCTGTCGCCCAGACATCGGATGTCTCCGCACATTATGCGGGCGCGGCCGGAGACTGTTCGGGCGAGCGCGGAAAGCCCGTCAGCCGAAGGCCCTGACGGCCTGGTGGTACGTCCACGCCGTGCTGGTGCAGGCGGTCTTCGTGGCGCCGCCGTAGTTGGTGCACACGCGCTCGAGGTCCTCGTGCAGGGCACTGTCGAGGCGGGCCTTGTCGGCGCTGAAGGTGCCGTCCGCCTCGTAGTTGCGGTGGCCGAAGCCGTGGCGGGCACAGGACTTGGCGATCGGGAAGCCGAACGGGTTGTCCGGCGAGGAGGTGCAGCGGTCGGTGGACCGGTCGAACTCGTAGGCGGCCCACGCCGGCCGGTTCGCGCGGGCGGCGGCCCGTGCGTCGTAGCCGGCGCGCCGGTCCGGGGGAAGCCTGCGAGCACCTGGGGCTTGTCGGCGGGAGCCGCCTCGGCGGCGGTGGCGGTGATGAGAGCCGGCGCCGAGGCGGCGAGGCCGGTGGCCGGTCTGTGGTGCATCCCACACCTCCATCACCTCCATGAAGAACCACGATCCGGCCATCGGGTCGCTGGTTCATGACAATGGAGGTGCCTCAACGCTCTTTCATGTGCATGGCGATCGCCTGAACGCCGTCAGGCGGCGTCGAACCACTCCTTGCCCGCCGCCCAGTGCGCGACCCAGCCGGCGAAGCCGGGTGCGGAGGTCGTGTGGCCGAACTCCGCGCCGAACGGCAGGGCGCCCTCACCGGTGATGTGCCATATGTGCCCCCGATGGGGGCCGGTGACGATCAGATGCCAGTCCATGCCGCACCCGTCGGTCCCGAGCACGAGCGAACCGTGGTCGGCGACCTGCTCGACGACGGCGTCCGGATCGTCGTACGGCCCCTCGTCCTCCTCCCATAGCCACATCCGCGTGAGCGGGAACGGCTTTCCGGGCTCCTGGCCCCCGGCGCTCTGAGTGAGCCCCACGAGCCCGTACTCCGGCGGCCCCTGGACCGACCCGTCGCTGATCTCCGCCACGAACGTCCGGTACGGCTCGGGAAGCACGATCCCGTGCCCGGCCTCGAAGGCCCGCACCGCCTCCCAGCCGAGGGCCGACTCCCCGCCGGCGTCGACACCGAACGCCTCCCGCAGAGCCGCCAGTTCCCCGGAATCCGCATGATCGATGTTCATACGGCCATGGATATCAGCCGGCACTGACACCCGGGCATGGGAGAGGGGCGGCTCCATCGGCGTGGAGCCGCCCCTCTCGTCATGTCCGGCCCCGGTGCGGCGGGACCGTCCCTCACGACCGCCGGCCCTGGTCAGGGGGAAGGGACCGGCGGCGGGCTCACTTCTCGTCGAGCAGGTCCTGGACCTTCGCGCGGACCTCGTCCGTGGCCAGGCCCCGGATCGTCAGCGTCGTGCGGCGGCGCAGCACGTCGTCCGTCGTCTCGGCCCACTCGTGGTCGCGGGCCCAGACGACCTGCGCCCAGATCTCCGGGGCGTCCGGGTGGACGCGCTCGGCCAGTTCCGGGCTCTCGTTCGCCATGCGGGCGATGTCGAAGGCCAGCGAGCCGTAGTGGGTGGCCAGGTGCCTGGCGGTGTCGGCGGCCATGCGCGGACCGGGCGCCGGGTGGTCCACCAGCAGCCGGTGCGCGACCGCGCGCGGGTTGGCGACACCGGGCAGCGGCAGCTTCTTCGGCAGCGAGGAGATCGGCTCGAAGTCGTCGCCGAGCGGGTGGCCCGGCAGTGCCTCCAGCTTCTGCATCACCGTGCGGCCGATGTGCCGGAACGTGGTCCACTTGCCGCCCGCGACGGACAGCATGCCGCCCTTGCCCTCGGTCACGACGGTCTCGCGCTTGGCCTTGGCGGTGTCGCCGGGGCCGCCCGGCAGCACCCGCAGGCCGGCGAAGGCGTAGGTGATCAGGTCACGCTTCAGCTGCTGGTCCCGGACGGAGAACGCGGCCTCGTCCAGGATCTGGGCTATGTCCTTCTCGTTGACCGAGACGTCCGCCGGGTCGCCCTCGAACTCCTCGTCGGTGGTGCCGAGCAGCAGCATGTCCTCCCAGGGGAGGGCGAAGGTGATGCGGTACTTGTCGATGGGGGTCGCCAGCGCCGCCTTCCAGGGGGAGGTGCGCTTGAGCACCAGGTGCGCGCCCTTGGACAGGCGGATGGAGGGCGCCGCGTTCGGGTCCTCCATGCGGCGCAGGTGGTCGACCCAGGGGCCGGTCGCGTTCAGGACGAGACGGGCGTTGACGCCGAACTCGTCGCCGGACGTCCGGTCCCTGAGGTCGGCGCCGGTGACCCGGCCCTTGGTGAAGCGCAGGCCGGTGACCTCGGCGTGGTTGAGGACGACCGCGCCCGACTCGACGGCCGCGCGGACCGTCATCAGCGCCATGCGCGCGTCGTTCATCTGGTCGTCGCCGTAGACGGCGACGGCCTTGAGGTTCTCGGTGCGAAGCTCGGGCACGTCCTGCGCCGCCTTGGCGGGCGAGAGCAGGTGGCCCACGCCGTCGCCGAACGCGGAGAGCGCGGAGTAGGCGAAGACGCCCGCGCCGAGCTTCGCCGCGCCGTGCGGCCCCCCCTTGTACACGGGGAGGTAGAAGGTGAGCGGGTTCGCCAGGTGGGGGGCCACCTGGCGGGAGACCGCACGGCGCTCGAAGTGGTTCTCCGCCACCAGCTTCACCGCGCCGGTCTGCAGGTAGCGCAGACCGCCGTGGAGCAGCTTGGAGGAGGCGGAGGAGGTGGCGCCGGCGAAGTCGCCGGCGTCGACCAGCGCCACCCTGAGCCCGGACTGCGCGGCGTGCCAGGCGGTGGAGATGCCCAGGATGCCGCCGCCGATCACAAGAAGGTCGTACGACGCCTTGGCGAGCTGCTCCCTGGTCTCGGCCCGGCTCGGGTTCGAGCCGGAGGCGGGGTGCGTCCCCAGGGCAGGCACGGACTTCAGGGTGGACTGACTGGTCATGTCGGGTACTTACTCCTCGTCAGAGCTGTCTGAGCGGTCCGAACCGCTCAGTCCTCGTCCTCGATCCAGCCCATGGTCCGGTCGACGGCCTTGAGCCAGTTCTTGTACTCACGGTCGCGGGTGTCCGCGTCCATCTGGGGGGTCCATTCGGCGGCCCGGCGCCAGTTGGCGCGCAGTTCGTCGGTGCTGGACCAGAAGCCGACGGCGAGACCGGCGGCGTAGGCGGCGCCGAGGCAGGTGGTCTCGGCGACCATCGGGCGCACCACCGGTGCGTCCAGGACATCCGAGAGGGTCTGCATCAGCAGGTTGTTGGAGGTCATGCCGCCGTCGACCTTCAGGGCCACCAGCTCGTCGCCGGAGTCCTTGACCATGGCGTCGGCGATCTCCCGCGTCTGCCACGCGGTCGCCTCCAGGACGGCGCGCGCGAGGTGCGCCTTGGTGACGTACCGGGTCAGGCCGGCGATCACACCGCGGGCGTCGGAGCGCCAGTGCGGGGCGAACAGGCCGGAGAAGGCCGGTACGAAGTAGGCGCCGCCGTTGTCCTCGACCGAGAGCGCGAGCGTCTCGATCTCGGCGGCGGTGGAGATCAGGCCCATCTGGTCCCGCATCCACTGCACCAGGGAGCCGGTGACGGCGATCGAGCCCTCCAGGGCGTACACGGTCGGCTGGTCGCCGATCTTGTAGCCGACCGTGGTCAGCAGGCCCGCGTAGGAGTTGATGATCTTGTCACCGGTGTTCATCACCATGAAGGTGCCGGTGCCGTAGGTCGACTTGGTCTCGCCCTCGGAGAAGCAGGTCTGGCCGAACAGGGCCGCCTGCTGGTCGCCGAGCGCGGAGGCGACCGGGATGCCGCCGAGCAGGTCGCCCAGCTTGCCGCCGATGACCTCGCCGTAGACCTCGGCGGAGGACCGGATCTCGGGCATGATCTGAAGCGGCACGCCGATCGACTCGGCGATCTTGTCGTCCCACTGCATCGTGTGCAGGTTCATGAGAAGGGTGCGGGAGGCGTTGGTGACGTCGGTGACGTGCTTTCCGCCGTTGACACCACCGGTCAGGTTCCAGATGACCCAGGTGTCCATCGTGCCGAAGAGGATGTCGCCCGCCTCGGCGCGCTCGCGCAGCCCCTCGACGTTGTCGAGCAGCCAGCGGGCCTTCGGACCGGAGAAGTACGACGCGAGCGGCAGACCGGTCTCGCGGCGGAAGCGGTCCTGGCCGACGTTGCGGCCCAGCTCCCGGCAGAGGGAGTCGGTGCGGGTGTCCTGCCAGACGAGGGCGTTGTGGACGGGCTCACCGGTGTTCTTGTCCCACAGCACGGTGGTCTCGCGCTGGTTGGTGATGCCGATGGCCTTGATGTCGTCACGGGTGATGCCGGCCTTCTGGATGGCTCCGGCGACGACTTCCTGGACGTTGGTCCAGATCTCGTTTGCGTTGTGCTCGACCCAGCCCGGCTTCGGGAAGATCTGCTCGTGCTCCTTCTGGTCGACGGAGACGATGCGGCCGTCCTTGTCGAAGACGATGCAGCGCGAGGAGGTCGTGCCCTGGTCGATGGCCGCGATGAACGGGCCGGTGGTGTGGGCGTCGGTCACTGTGTGCTCCTGAAAGTTCCGTGGTGATGGGGCTGTACGTACGGCGCGTGCTTGGTGACTCGTGTTGCGGTGAGCTTCTTAAGCGAATGCGACGTTGTAGATGCCCGCAGCGATGGCGGCGCCGATCAGGGGACCGACCACCGGGATCCAGGCGTACCTCCAGTCGGAACCGCCCTTGTTGGGCAGCGGCAGCAGGGCGTGCACGATGCGCGGGCCCAGGTCACGGGCCGGGTTGATCGCGTAGCCCGTCGGACCGCCGAGCGAGAGGCCGATGGAGACGACGACCAGCGACGTGATCAGGGCGCCCAGGGTGCCCAGGCCGTTGCCCTTGTCGTTCAGGCCCTGCGTCAGGACGGCGAGCACCAGCACGATCGTGCCGATGATCTCCGTGGCGAGGTTCTGCACCACGTTCCGGATCTCGGGACCGGTGGAGAAGATGCCCAGGACCGGGCCGGCGCCCTTCTCCTGGGCCTCGACGGCCTTGGCCGCCGTGGCCTGTGCGCCCGGACCGCCGACGATCTCCTTGTCGGTGAGGTGCGCGTGGAACTGGCCGTAGTAGGCCACCCAGACCAGGGCCGCGCCGATCATGGCGCCGAGCAGCTGGCCGCCCCAGTAGACGGGGAGGTTGGTGAAGTCCTTGTCCTTGATCGCGAGCGCGAGCGTCACGGCCGGGTTCAGGTGGGCGCCGGAGAGCGGCGCCGAGGTGTAGACGGCCGTCAGAACGGCGAAGCCCCACCCGAAGGTGATGGCGAGCCAACCGGCGTTACGGGCCTTGGAGGCCTTCAGGGTCACAGCGGCGCAGACGCCGCCGCCGAGCAGGATGAGTATGGCGGTACCGATGGTCTCGCCGATGAAGATGTCGGAGCTGGACACCCGCGACTCCTTTGTCCTTCGTCCAGGGGTAGCCGAACCCCGGGTCCCTCCGGGGATCTGGCGCCCTCGGGGGTGAGAGCGATGAGCTGGCCCTTGGCGTTGTCACACTCTAGCGCGTATTGCCGGTAGGTGTTCGACAATGCCGACCGATGGACGGGAGTCTTGCTTCGGCGTTACGCATGCGTCAAGAGTTCTGTTATCGAAAACAGGATCGTTATTGATCGCTGCCGGTTGTTGTTCTTCGTGCGCTCACGTACGGCCTCGCCCTATATGTCCCATTTCAGGGTATGGCGAGAACCGGGACGCCGCCTCGCGTCCCGGTCGTCACCGTATGAAGTGGCCCGGTGTTGGGGGAGCGCTCAGAACCGCCCTGCGCCCAGGTCCCGGGAGACCGCTCGGGCGCAGTCGCGCACCGAGGCGATCAGTTCGGGGCGCAGCTCTCCGTCGCGGCACAGCCGCTCCACCGCGCCCGTGATGCCGACCGCGCCCACCGGCATGCGGCGCCGGTTGTGGACGGGTGCGGCGACGGACGCCACGCCCTCCCAGGTCTCCTCCACGTCGGCCGCGTACCCACGCGCGCGCGTGATGTCGAGGAGGTGCTCGAAGTCCGTCATGTCGCACACCGTGCGGTCCGTGAACGGCTTGCGGTCGGCCTCCAGCGCCTCGCTGTGCGCCACCGGGTCGTACGCCGAGAGCACCTTGCCCAGCGCCGTGGAGTGCAGCGGCTGCATCGCCCCTATCTCCAGCACCTGCCGGCTGTCGTCCGGCCGGAAGACGTGGTGCACGATCAGCACGCCCTGCTGGTGCAGGACGCCCAGGTACACGCTCTCCCCGCTGGCACGGGCCAGGTCGTCGGTCCACACCAGGGCCCGCGCCCGCAGCTCGTGCACGTCCAGGTAGGTGGTGCCCAGGCGCAGCAGCTCCGCACCCAGCTGGTAGCGGCCGGAGGCGTCGTCCTGCTCGACGAACCCCTCCTGCTGGAGGGTGCGCAGGATGCCGTGGGCGGTGCCCTTGGCGAGGCCGAGCGACGAGGCGATGTCCGACAGGCCCAGTCGCCGCTCGCCGCCCGCGAGCAGCCGCAGCATCGCGGCCGCCCGTTCGAGCGACTGGATGTTCCGTGCCATCCCCGTCCTGCCTCCGTCCTCTACGACCCTCGACGAACAGCATGGGACACCACACCGTTCGGCAATGTCGAACACTACCGGTCCATGTCGACCTCCCGCCAATGGTCGGACGACACTTGTTACTTCTGCAGTGGCCCACCCGTCGTGCCTCGGCCATCCGGGTTCGCCACGGGCGTCCGCCTCGTGGACGCCGGTGCCCATCCAAGCCCACTCCCGGTTACCCTGGCGCCGTGCCCCTTGCCCAGCCTCGGCCGGGGAAGCCGCATAGCCGACAGCCGTCGCACTCCAGGGAGCCCCTTCATGGCCTCGTTGCCAACGTCCCCGCACGCCGACAGCCGGACCCGTGCGTCCGCGCTCCGAGAAGCGCTCGCCTCCAGGGTGGTGGTGGCCGACGGGGCGATGGGCACGATGCTCCAGGCGCAGGACCCGACGC
>NZ_JBFAET010000171.1:0-19441 GCF_040642095.1 Streptomyces sp. NPDC020362 | reverse complement strand
GGCGACGACGGCACCGTGCACGGCACCTTCCCGGACGGCACCCGGACCGTGCTGCCCCCGGGCCGCGGCCTGGACGCGGCCGACTGCACCTGCGCCGCGGCGGGGGTGTGCCGGCACCGGATCGCGCTGGTGCTGGCCTACCAGTGTGGCGCGCCCAACAAGACGCCCCCCCGCCCAGGAGCCACTGCTGGACTGGTCGCCCGCAGAGTTCGACGACGACATGCTGGCCGCCGCGCTGGGCCGGACCGCCCTGAGGGCCGCCCACCGTACCCGCGCCCGCGGCTACACGGCCCGCGTGCACCGTCCCACCGCGCAAGACCCCGCGCCCCGCGTGGAGCTGCCCACCTGCACCGTCCGCTTCCCGGTCCCGCGCGAGCTGGGCTACGCCCTCACCGACGCGGCCGCCCAACTGCGCGGGGAGCTCATCACCCTGGCAGTGTGGGCCTTTCGCGCCGCGGACGCCGAGCAGAGGACCGAGGTGTCGGTCGGCGGCCCCGCCACGGGCGGCCGCACGCCCACGGCCGCCGCCGGTGACGCGCTGGACGCGGCCGTGGCGCTCGCCGACGAACTCCTCCTGGACGGCGTGCAACAGGCAGGCCCGGTGTTCACCGGCTCGCTGCGCCACGCCGGACGGGCCCTGGCCGCCACGTCCCGGCACTGGCCCGCAGGCGCGGTGGCCGACCTGCAGGAACAACTCGACGCGTACACAGCCCGTGCGACCCGCTACACCCCCGAACGCCTGGCCCTGCTCCTCGCCGAACTCCACGCCCGGCACCGTGCCGGCGGACACGACCCGGTCGGGGTCCTGGGCACCGCAGAGGCACCGGTGACTCCGCTGCGGCGGGTACGGCTGGTGGCGCTCGGTTGTCGGATCGGCGGCTCGGCCGGAGACCGTACGGCCGAGACGTACTTCGCGCACGCCGACGCCGGGATCGCCCTGGTCCTGCGCACCCGGTGGGACCTGACGCAGGACCAGTCCCCAACGGGCCACGACCTGTCCACGCGCCGCCTGCTCGGCTCCCCGCTGCACGCACTGGCCACCGCGAACGTCGTCAGCGAACACACCGCACGCGCCGCCGACCGCACGGTCACCCTCTCCCGCGGTCGGATCGCGGCGACGAGCATCACGCCGGTCGGCTCGGCCTGGACGGAACTCCCGGGGAGTCTGCTGCTGCCCGACACCGCCGCACATCTGCGGGCGGCCGGAGAGCGCCCGCCGCGGCTGATCCGCCCGCGGGTCGCGGCGGACGCGGTACGGGTGATCATGGTGGACGCCGTCGACGAGATCGGCTACGACCCCGCCGCGCAACGCCTCGAAGCGGTGCTCCGCGACCCGGCGGGCAACGACGTCCATCTCCACGCCGAGTACAACCCGCTGTGCCCCGGCGGCCTCGACGCCCTGGCAGCTGCCCTGGCCGACGACCGGATCCGCGCCGTCAGCGGCATGCTGGGCCGGTGCCACGGCCGAACCGTCCTGGACCCGCTCGCCGTACTCACCGCCCAGGGCGTGACCGTCCCCGACCTGGCCCCCGGCCCGGGCGACACCACGCTCAGAACGACCGCGCGCCGCCCGACCGACCCGATCACAGCAGCCCTTCGTGCGGCGCTCACGACTCTGGCGGACGCGGCCCACCAGGGCCTGCGCCACATGACCCCCGCGACCCGCACAGCCCTCACCGACAGCGCGGTCCGTCTGCGCCGCACCGGCCTGGACCGTGCGGCCCGCCTCCTGGACGACCTGGCCCGCACCCTGCACGACCAGGGCGCCCCCGCCGCCGCCCCGCACTGGGTCACCGCCCAGATCCACCTGACGACGAGCCTGGACCTGTACCAGGAGGACGGCTGGCGAGTCAGTCCAAGAGGTGAGCGCCTGCCCCGTCCGTGAGGGTCACGAATCAGCCGGCGCGCCGAGCTGATTCGTGACGGCGGGCCACCCCTGGGCATGGGCCAGTTCTCTCACAACGGCTGAACCAGGCCGGCCCGCCACTCCGGTGACGGATCCGAGCCCAACTCGGTCCAGTACTCCCGGCCGGCCATGACCCTTCCATCCCGTACCGTCCAGAACGACGCCACCCGATGCACGCCCATCGTTTCGTGCGGAACCTCCACCTCGGAGACCACCTGGTCGCCGTCGGCGACGACCCGCAGCACCCGGATCGACCACCCCTCCGGATACTCGGCATTGATACGCACGTAGTGCGCCCGCCCCACGATCCGTTCGCCGCTGACCGGCCACTCCACCACCAGGTCCTCAGCCAGCAACTCACGCAACCCGCCCCAGTCCCGGGCCTGCATGCGCTCCCACAGTCCAAGAACAACTTCCGAAGGATCCATGGCCGCATCCTGCCAGCGCCCACTGACAATCGATCACCGAAGCCCGAGCCGGGACCCGCTCCTCGCGCTTCACCTTCCCCATGAGCCTCCTGGCGTGCGGCAGATACTCGGCGGAGCCGGTCACGGCCTGCGGCAGCGGAGGTGTTGAGTGCAGCCGCCCTCCCAAGCCGGTGAGATCCGGGGCGGTCCCACCGGCATGGCAGGCGGCGCCCACCAGGCGCTTTGCGGGGTGCGGATCACGGGTTGCTCAGCAGTACGGCTGCCCCGTCGAAGCGCCCGGCCTTGAGATCGCTCAGCGCTTGCTGTGCTCCGGAGAAGGAGTAGGGGTGCGTGGTGGCCCGTATGCCGTACCGGGCCGCGAGGTCCAGGAAGTCGCGGCCGTTCTGCCGGGTGTTCGAGGTGACGCTGCGCAGCTCCTTCTCGTAGAACAGCTCGCTCTCGTAGTGCAACACCGGGACGTCGCTGAGATGGATGCCCGCGACCGCCAGCACCCCGCCCCGGTCCAGCGCCCGCAGCGCCACCGGTACGAGGTCACCGGCAGGCGCGAACAGGATCGCCCCGTCCAGTGGTTCGGGCGGCAGGTCCCGTGCCCCGCGGGCCGATGCACAGCCGAGCTCCTGCGCGAGCCGTCGGGACGCCTCGTCGCGGGTCAGGACGTGCACGGTGGCTCCCTGCGCCAGGGCGACCTGCGCGCACAGATGGGCGCTGCCGCCGAACCCGTACAGCCCGAGGCGCCCGCCCGGCGGCAGTGACGTCCGCAGCAGGGCCCGGTAGCCGATGATGCCCGCGCACAGCAACGGTGCCAGCGCCTCGTCGTCCATGTCTGCCGGGAGCCCGTAGGCAAAAGCAGCCGGCACGGTTGTGTACTCGGCGTAGCCGCCGTCGGCGTCCCAGCCGGTGTACTGGGAGTCGGGGCACAGGTTCTCGTTTCCGCGCAGGCAGTACCGGCAGGTGCCGTCCGTGCGGCGCAGCCATGCCACTCCCACCCGGTCGCCGGTTGCCCATCCGCTCACGCCCGCGCCGATGGCGGTGACCGTGCCGACCACTTCGTGCCCGGGAGTCACTCCCGCCCGGCGCACGGGCAGGTCGCCCTCGGCGATGTGCAGATCGGTACGGCACACACCGCACGCCCGCACCCGCACCAGCAGCTCGCCCGCCGCCGGCACCGGCACGGGCCGCTCCACGAGCCGCAGCGGCTCTTGTTCGATGGGCCCCGGCCGGTCCACCACCCATGCACGCATCGACTGTGCCCCGTCCTGTCCGTGCCTGTCCCTTCCAGTGTGGGCCGACAGCACGGCCGCCGCGCGCCACCGCCCGGCCAGGGTCGGCCCGGCCCGGATGCGGTGGGCCGGCCCTGGCGACGACGGGAGAGCCCGGACCGACAACCCCGTACGGAGAGAGATCGTCTGAGAGCTCTGCGCTCGTCGATCTGTCGGTTCGTCGAGGGCAGTGGCCCGCCCGCTTTCTTCAACATGCAAGTACTGAAGTAGTTCGCCATGAAAACACTGAAGAACCGTATGTGAGCTACTCGGCGATGCCTCGGGTGAGCAGGACGACGGTGACGAAGGTCCGGTACAGGCGGACCGGGTCGTCGTCGCGGAGGAGGACGGTGAGTACGTCCTCGCGGTGCACGCCGTTGATCCAGGTCGCCATCTCGGCCAGGTCGGCGTTGCGGAAGCGGACGGTCAGGGTGGCGGGCAGGGCGATCTCGGGCAGTCGGGCGTGGGCCAGCCCTCGTATCGCGGCACCGGCGGCCTGCGCGATCACTTCGCGGGCCTGCTCCGGATGCAGGCTGTCGGCGGCGAAGCGGGAGACCGAGTTCTTCACGACGGCCGCCCGGACGCCGGGGCAGAACGGCTGGATCTGCGCGGCGGTGGCGTCGTCGCCCGTGATCAGCACGACCGGAACCCGGTGCCCGAGCGCGACCAGGGCGTTGATCCCGGCCTCCCCGGCCGACAGGCCGTTCAGCCGGACCTCGGCGATCGCACGCGGGTTGTAGGTGTGCGACAGCGTGGCCGGGGCGCCGGACATCGAGCCGTGGTAGGCGACGAAGAAGACCGCGTCGAACGACGCATCCAGCCCCTGCATCATGTACAGGGGCTTGTGCCGGCCGGACAGGTACCGCGCCCGGTGTGCCAGGCGCTCCGGCCGCAGATTCGACATCGCCGAGTGCGAGTCGTTGACCAGGAACTCTCGTGCGCCGGCCGCCGCCGCTCCCTCGATCGCCGCGTTGACCTCCTGCTCCAGCAGTTCCCGGTAGTGGCCGTACTCGGAGCCCGAGGGCCGGCACTGGTCCCAGTCGACGACCCCTGCAGTTCCCTCCATGTCCGACGAGATGAAGACCCGCATCCGTGTGCTCCTCTCAACAGCCGCCACCGCCTGGGGCGTTCAGGACCGGATCACCCCTGCTGGCCGGGCGGGGCCCGGTAGTCGGCGTCCCTGCGGTCGTGTGGTCATGTGGTCTGGACGGGGCCGGGGCCGCACCGGTGGCCGGCGGCGGGTGCCGGGCGGAGTTCCAGGACCGTATGGGCAGGTGACTGCCCTCCCGGTCCGTGACGGTCATCCTTCCCTGCTTCTCTGGCTCCCGGAAGAAGGCGAGGCGTGCTGGACCCGCTCGATCGTTGCGGTGGTCGGCGTCAACACTGCCTCGGGCGACCGGACTTGGAACGGGGCGGGGGACCCCCGGACGCCCCCAGGCCCCTACGCGCTGCTTTCCGCCTCCTGAAACCCCATGGATCTCCTCAGCGAACAGCCTCACCACCCTCACTGTCTCGCCGACGGCAGCGGCGGCGCAGCGTGGAAGGTGCCGAAGGGTCCGGAAGCAGGCCGAGCACAGCGCGGCTGCGGGGCGGACGGTGAGCGCCCGGGACGCCAGGTTGCGTGCTGCCGGCCATTTCGGCACGGCGTTGATGGGCGTCGATGCCCTGGCCGATCCGGAGAGACGGCTGGCCGAGGTGTTCCCGGAGCACCGCGCGTGCTTCGACCCCTTCCTGCAGGCCTGGGACCCGCCGGCCGAGCCGGTCTCGATCCCGTACGACGACATGTCACTGCCCGGGTACCTGGTCAGCCCGCCCGGCGCGTCCGGCCCGCTGCCGACCCTGATCGCCAACAACGGCAGCGACGGGCCGATCAGCTCCGCCTGGACACTGCTGGGCTCGCCGGCGGCGGCCCGGGGCCACCGCGTTCTCCTCTTCGACGGCCCGGGCCAGCAGTCGATGCTCTTCGAACAGGGGGTGACGTTCCGGCCCGACTGGGAGAACGTCATCACCCCGGTCGTCGACGTCCTCCTCGCCCGTCCCGACGTCGACGCACACCGGATCGTCCTGGCCGGCATCAGTCAGGCCGGCTACTGGGTTCCCCGTGCCCTCGCCTTCGAGCACCGGATCGTCGCCGCGGTCGCCGACCCGGGCGTGGTCCGGGTGGTGGACAGCTGGTGGCACAACCTCGGCGCCGACCTGATCGGCCTGTGGGAGTCGGGCGACCGCGACACCTTCGACAGCTCCATCGAGGAGGGCCTGGCCCAGGACCCCGCGCTTGCCGCGATGTGGCGCTGGCGGGCCAAGCCGTATGGCATCGACTCGCCGTTCAACCTGCTGACGGAGGTCTCCCGGTACGACGTGACGCCCGTCGCCGACCGGATCACCACACCGCTGTTGGTCACCGACCCGGACGGCGAGCACTTCTGGCCCGGCGCCTCCCGGCAGTTGTACGACGCGCTGCCAGGCCCCAGGTGCCTCGTCCGCTTCACCGAGGCGGAGGGCGCGCTTCTGCACTGCGAGCCGATGGGGCCGCGCCCTGTTCGAGCAGCGCGTCTTCGACTGGCCGGACGACCGTCTGGCCTCGGCTTAGAGATCATCCCACTTGGCTGCGTCGGTGGTCTGGCCGCGTGTTGATGGCCGAACGCCTGGTGCCGGACGGCTGTGGGAGTTGTTCCAGCGGGTCGTTCCGGAGGCGTCGCCGAGGCCGCAGGGTGGTGGTCGGCGCCGGTACGGGGACTGTGAAGTGCTGGCCGCGATGAGCTCTGTGGTGACCGCGGGCTGCACGTGGGCGCAGCTGCCGCCGGTGTTCGGCCTGTCCGGTGATTCCACTTGGCGCCGATGTGGGTCGTGACCTCACTCTCGATCAGTCGGAGTCCCCCAGGTTCTCCCCATCCAACTGGCGGGCGACGGTGCCACGGCAGTGCTTGCGACGATGTCGTCAGGCGGCCGCCCCGTCACCGGCCCGGAGGCGCGGGTCGGCCAGCAGGTGGTCGACGGGGGACCCGTCGTCCGGGTTTCCGGGGATCTGTCTCGGGGTGAGACCGGTCATCGCCTTGCACACATGGTTGTAATGGGCCTGGTCGTGGAACCCGGCGAGCTGGGCGACCTTCGACAGCGGCAGTCCGCCCGCCTGCAGCCGCAGGGCCCGTTTGAACCGAAGAATGCGGGCGATGGCCGCCGGGGAGCGCCCGATCTGCTCCTGGAAGCGGCGCTCCAGATGCCGCGAGCTCCAGTGCGTGGCGGCTGCCAACTCCGTTACATGGAGGCGCCCATGGGTACGGTGCAGCTCCCGCCAGGCCCAGGTGACCTCGGCGGCGACGGCCGGGCCCCGTTCGAGGAGCGGCGGAAGGACCCGGTCCAGGGTGCGGAACCGCTCGGGCCAGTCCACCTCCTCCAACTGCTGCGGGAGGTACCGCAGGTCGCGGGGCAGCAGATGGACCGGGTCCACATGGGGCAGGTCCCACTCGCGCATCGGGACCCCGAAGAGCCGGTACGCACCCATGGGCGTCAGCCGTAACACAACCCCCCGCACCCCGCCGTCGTGCCACCCGAGCATCGCAGTCATGACCGGCAGGATCGCCATGGACGGGGCGCTGACGGCCTGGCTCGCATCGACCATGCTCGCCGTACGCACGGCCGCGCCGCCGAAGCCGAAGGTGACGGTGGCGAGGGTGTCGGGGCAGACCATCCGCCGCTGTGGGGAGCCGTGGCCGTACTCGTATCCGGCGTACGACTGGACCGCGTTCCGCAGATCGGGCGCGGGCGGGACCCGAGTGAGCACGGGACGTCGGCCCATGGCACCAGTAGACGTGGACATGCCTTGTACCCCCTGTCCGAGACCTGTCCGGGACGGGCTGATGCTGCCCCCGTCATCGCGCGCCAACAACTCGAACTTGAGCCAATATCAAGCGAGTTGAGAACAGGCAGGCCGAGCAAAGCCGCTGGCGGGTGCAGGTCGGGCGAACGTTGTGCCGCCGGGGGCAACCGGACGGCGGTCAGCCGCATCGTGTCGCATCCGAACAATACGAGCGGCCCCGCCCGCAGCCACTCTGGTGGCGCCACCTCGGCCGGCGCGGTCGAACGATCCACCGCACCGGCCCTCCTCCACGAACCTTCGAAGCCTCGAAGAGGAGCCCACCCATGAGAAGTCGCAAGGTTGCCCAGCGCGCCGCCGTCCTCGTCACGCTGCCCGTCCTGGGCCTGAGCCTCGCAGGCACCGCGTCGGCCTCTTCCGCCGGAGCCGAGAACGCCGACTACGTGGTCAGTAACACCAACGCCTGTGTCGCCACGGAGCAGATACGGGTGTGGAGCGACGGCCACGACCGTATGCAGCTCGACCCGAACCGGAACGACTCGACCTGCTGGTTCGGCATCTGGAACAACGCCACCAGCACTTGGGCCTACGGGCCCACACAGAGCGGCGGCCTCTCCGGCTGGATCTGGGACGGCCCCGGCACCAGCCTGATGGTCGGCGTCTACTCCACCGTCACCGGCCACTGGAACTGGGGCCCCTCCAACTGACACCCCCCGCCGACGGCTCCGCGAGGCAGGCTTCCCGGGATGCCCATTCACTCCGGGTCCGGGGAGCCCGCTCTCACGCTTCGGGGATGAGCACGGGCCCCTCCCGTTCTCGCGAGCCCGACGTGGCGACGAACAAGATCGCAGCAAGGACCTCCCGGTCACCGCGCCAACGCCGTCCTCGACCGTGCGGACGGGTCGGCGCCTCCGGCACCACCCGCTGGAACAACTCCCACGGAGCATCCGGCACCAGCCGCTCAACGACTCCCACCCCGGATGGCTTTCGAACACCCCGAATGAGACGGCCCGTCAGTGCTCAGCCCGCGGTTGTGATCTTGATTGCGGGTGTGACCGGACACCTCGTACGACGCGAGCGTGTGATGCGGCGGAGAGGGCAGGATTCGAACCTGCGTGGGCCCTGGGGCCCGACCGTGAGGCGTAGCTCGCTGGTCCCCGATCAACCACTCCGGGCACCTCTCCTCGTTCCCGGCTCCGGTGGTGTCCCGAGCCGTTCACGTGAACGAGACTGGCAGGACCCGCTGACGGGGGACTGATACCCAGCGGCTCCCGTGCCGTAAGGCCGGGCGGACAGGCGCGACGAGGGGTGGGGCCAGGAGTTCGGGCGGGTCGGGCGGGGGCATGGGAAAATCCGTGGGGCCCGCGAGCTGCGCCGTGTTACCGTCCCGGTGCCGGCCGCGGGACTTCGGTGCGACTTCCGGAACCTGCCTGTAAAGCAATGATTCGCAGCTCGTGCCCCCATTCCCCGGCCGGCCTCAGGGGGATTCAGGAGTGAGCGGGTTGGGCCATGGAGTCGTTCGGGGATCTGATAGCGGCCGACGATGTGCTGTTCTTCGTCAATGCGGCGATCACTGCGACCGGTCAGCGTGAGTTCCACTCCGATGAGGGGGCCCAGCAGCTCTCCCTGGACTTCCTGCACGCCTACATGGTGGGCAACTACCGCGACCTGTACGCGGGCGTGCTCGCGCTCGACATCAACGACCACAACGCCGTACTGATCATCCGGCGACTGCTTGAGACGGCGGCGGAGGCCACCGCGGAACAGCGCCGCAGCGAAGGCCGTCTCATCGCCGGCCGACTGGCCCTGCTGCCACCCCAGCGCGTCTACGGGCTTTTCCGCCACCTGCGCCGCGCCGGGGTCAACAACCGCCGTACCCGGGCCCTGCTGCGGGACTGGCTGGCTGCCCGGCCCGACCTGGCCTTCGACGCGGTCAAGTACCGCAATGGCCTCAAGCAGGCGCTGCGGCACACGCATCTGGCGCCCGGCGGTGCGGAACTGAGGACGTTCCTGTTCGCGCCGCTGAGCCGCCCCCACTACGACACACCGATCCTGGAGGCCTGGCGCCGCGCCCATTACGAGCAGGCCGCCGTCTACGAACTCCCCTACACCGTTGCCGAAGGCTTTGCGGCCAGGCACGGCATCCCGCGCAGCGTCTTCCTGGAGCGCATTGCTCCGCAGCTGTCCCGTTTGGAGAGGCTGAGGCTCCAGCAGTCTGTGCAGCAGCACGGTGCTGCGGCTGCGGAAGCCGTCGGGACGGACCTGTCCCGCATGCCGCTCACCCGGCTGGCCGGGTATGTGCTCTCCCTGCCGGCCGCGGAGCGGGTGTCCCGCCGTGAAGAACTGACCGGCGCGCTGCGGACCGCCGCCGCACGGGTTGCGGGTGAACACCGCGGGAGCTGGGGCCGGGTGACTGCCGTCCTGGACGACAGTTTCTCCTCCTACGGTTCGGGGGTGAAGCGGCAGCGGCCGCTCGTGGTGGCCCTGGCCTGCCATTACCTCCTCGAGGCGCTCGCCGGCCGCTACAGCGGCCTGTGGACCTCCGGCCGCAGCGACGCGCTGCTGGTGCACCCGGTCGGTCCCACACCGCTGGGAGAACGGATCCTCGACGCGCTGGGCACAGCCCCGGAACGTCTGGTGATCGTCTCCGACGGCTGGGACAACGCCCCTCCGGGACTGGCGGGCGAGGTGCTCCGCGTCTGGCGCACCCGCCTCGATACCGACCGGCGCACCAGTGTGGTCCACCTCAACCCGGTGTACGACGCGGCGGGCTTCGACGTCCGCAGGCTGTCGACGAGTGTGCCGACCGCGGGCATCCGTGACGCGGAGGACCTGCCTGCGCTTGTCGAGATCGCGCAATTCGCCGAGGGCCGGACCGGGCTGGCTGAACTGAGAACCTACCTGGACGCGCGGGCGGCTCTGCTTCCCCCGGTACCGCGGCGCCGGTTGGAAGGAAGCCCTCGATGACCCTGCACGGACCGGACGCAGCCCCGCCGGTGACGCGGGCCGGCCTGATCGACGGACTCACCGCACGCCCTTCCCAGGTGTGGGGTGCCGTGCGGCTGGTGCCGCTGGTCCGGGCCGAGCCTGTTCAGGATCTGCGTCTGCACCCGCAGATCTACGGCGGGCCGGGCGTGGTGGACCTCACCGGGGGACGGCATTACCTCTCCTACATCCCGCACGGTCTCGTCGCGGAGTGGACCACGGACGGTTCACCGGCCGCCGCTTACGGCACACAGCTCACCAGTGGAAAGCCGGACCGGCCGGTCGCAACGCTGCGGTTGCAGTTCCACCGCCGGATGGCGCGCCGGGAAGCCAGGAACCGGCTGCGCTTCCTGCCCCTGCACCTCGCGCTGGAGGGCTATCTCGCGCTGCACTTCGGCGGGCCTGTCATCGCGTGGGAGGAGTGGTCGCGGCAGGCCCTGAGCCAGGGACTGTCCCCGCGCGTGGAGGCGGCCTACCTGGGCGCGGACGTGCCGGGGCTGGCCGACGCGCTGCGCGTCTTCGAGATCCATCCGGGACAGTGCGGCGTCCTGGTCTACCTCGCCGACGCGCTGGCCGCGGCCTTTGTCGTGCCGCACCCGGAGGACTACCGCATCCTGCACCCGACCTTGGTGCAGGACCTCTACGGCGACCTGGTCCACCACTACGCGACCCTGATGCCGCCGGTGATGGACTTCCGGGCCCGTATCGCCGGTCACGGCATCCGGTCCCTGGGCGAATTGAGGGCCGCGGCAAGGCAGCAGACCGCACAGTGGGCGGACTTCCACGACACGACCATGGCGGCCGGACTGCTGGAGCAGGACAACACCTGGCAGCAGGTCTACCGGATGGGCCGCTTCACCCTCTCCCGCTTCCTGCCCCCGTTCCGCCCAAAGCACGACAACCACATCGGCGAGGCGATCACCGATGAACACGGCCGTACCCTCTACCTCAAGACGTTCCGGCTCTCGGAGAACCAGGTGCGCCGCGGTCACCTCCTGAACCGCCTCGCCGCGCACGACTGGCGTCTGAGCGAGACGGCCGCCGAACTCGGCACCGACGAGGCCCAGCTCGGCCTCCGGCTGCAGACGGCCGGCTTCGGCCACCTGCTGCGGCAGGACGTCCTCGACCGTTACCGCAGCCGGGCACGGACCGGAAACCGGTGACCTGACCACGGGTTGGTTCGCGGGCTGTGGCGACGGTGGGGCGTTGGGTACTGGGGCTTGGGCCCGGCGTGTCCTGGGGCGACGCGTGGTCATCCCCTTCCTGCGAGGCGCGGGGCCGCGGCGCCCGCAGGACTGCAGGGGCGCCCGCCGCTTTCTGGCCTTGCTGGACTTCGGCCTCTGCGGTTTCCTGTCGGCCCAGGGCGTAGGAGCCGCCTGCCCCGTGCGACGGCATGGATGTCGATGGCGATCCGGGCCGGATCGTCCACACAAAGGGGTGCGGGTTCCTCGGCGGGTCAGACACGCTGGCCGATTGTTGCTCAAAGTAACGGCGTGGTGTCGTGTTGGCTGACATCATCGGCTCTACTCGCGGCAGTTCCCGACGACAGGTGCGCGGCGAGAGGGCTGGCGCTGGTGTGACGTGCCGAGAAGGAGGCCTGCTGGGCTTGCGCACGCTGACGACGGTCCGGCCTGTCCGTGGAGTGTCTTGGGGGCGCCGTCGATGAGTTGGTCTCAGCATGCCTGGCTGGCTGATTACGTGTTACCGGCATTTGTGAGTGCGGCCATTGCCTGGGTCGGGCTGGCACGTGAGTTCGCCTGCAAAGGGCGGCTGCTGGGCAGCTGGGCGTCGGCTGGTCTGATGCTGCTCGTGCTGGCGCTGATGGGAGCTGTGGCAGCCGGGACAGTGGCGCTGCTGCCGCACGCGGCGTCGATTCCGCCGGTGGTTGCGGGCGCCGCGACAGGCGCTGCAGCGCTGCCCCGGCGGAAGCAGGACGAGACGGCGCAGCCTTACGTCAAGTTCATGACACTGGGTATCGCCCTGGCCAGGGAGCGGCTCGTGCAGCGCGTGCATCTTGACGCCTGTACCTGGTCGGACGGCTTTCTCCGTGGTGTTGAAACCTCAGCCCAGCTCAGGGTGTTCGTCCACGACCTCAGGCTGTATCTGCTGGAACGGCATCCGCTCGCCTCCGAGACCAAGACGATCAACGCCGTCTACACGGATGTCGAGAAGGCGATCGACGCGGCGCTGGACGTGCAGACCGGTATCGACGAGGCGTGCCGTCAGGCTGAGCGTGAGCCGACCGGTGATGAACTCATCGCGCGCCGCCAGGCGTTCGGCACGGCCCTTGCACAGTGCGGACACCTGCTGCGTTACGCGTACGATCACGGCCGCCGGAGCGAGAACGAAGAGCTGCGGACCCTGCGTGCGAAGGCGATGTCGAACGACGCGTTCCACCATCCGGCGCTGCCACCGCAGCGTCGCTGGTTCGACCGCTGGCTGACCCGTTGACAGAGGGGCGGAGAGCGGGGGCCGGAGCGGTCGGCATGACGGTGAGGCGGAAGCACCGGCTCCGGCGCTCAGTGCGTGGCCGGGACTCCGCTGCTCCTGACGGGCGGCGTGCCCGTACTGCCGCACGTTTGGGTGTCTGCTGGCTGCGGCCGGGGATGGAAGGTGATCTGGACGTCGGCGTCCAGTGCCTCCGCGACTGCGGCGAGCGTGCGGACCGTCAGGTTCGCATCGCCCGACATGATCTGACTGACGCGGCCCGGGCTCACGCCCATCGCCGCCGCCAGATCGGAGCGGTTCTTGCCCAGTCCCGCCAGCAGGCCGGCCAAGGAGGCCGTAGCCTGCCGCCCTATCCGGGATGCCGCTAAGTTCGTCCGGCTCTCGTCACGGGCGAAAATGCCCATGGCTCACCCCCCAATTCATGGAGAGACAACGGTTGTTGCCACCCCGCCAGGATGCCACCTTTAGCTATGACTAAAAACCCGGTCGGTGGAAAATCTCCGCCCGGTTCGCCCTGTTCAAGCAGCTGACCTGCATCAATACACATCGTGAGGCTGATGCGATGTCACTCTGTCGGGTCAGTGGTCGCCCCGTGGCCTGATCCGGGCCGACCCCGTGTCCAGGCGCACGACCTGTTCGACCGGTCCGGCCTGTACCCCCGGCCCCGACCGCTTCGACCCCGCCCGTTGCCGGGCGGTCTTCGCGAGGCTGGATCGTGGATCACCGGGTTGATGACGCGCCCCCGTCAGACGGTTTCGTCGGCGGGGGAGAGCTCCTCCTGGTGGTGCCGTCCGGGGGTAGGGGATTCCTCGTCCGGGCGGCTCTGCGCACGGATTGTGATCCCCGCGTCGGGCCTGCTGGTGGTGCGGGGACCGGGTGGAGACCGTCCCCGCGCCGAGTTCGCTGCCGGCGGGCCCGTGCCGACCGGTGCCGGTGCCGGCGCTGCGGAAGGTCCGCGGCATCCGGTCTCCTCGTTCCCGGATATGATGTGCGCGCCGCTCACATTGGAGCGGCGATGTGAGCAGCGGCAACCTCCGTGAGGTGATCATGTCCAGGTCTAATGCCTCGTATCACCACGGTGACCTGCGTGCGGCATGTCTGCGCGCTGCCCGGGAGCTGCTCGAAGGGGACGGCAGCGCGGCGCTGTCCCTGAGGGCCGTGGCGCGGCGTGCCGGCGTGTCGCCCACGGCTCCCTACCGCCACTTCGCGGATCGCGACGCGCTCGTCTCCGCGGTCGCCGCCGAGGGCTACCGGGAACTCGCGCAGAAACTCCTCGCGGCGAACCCCGCACCCGCGACCCCTGACGACCTTGCTGCCGTCGCGGTCACGTACGTCCACTTCGCGCTCGAACATCCGGCACTGTTCCGCGCCATGTTTTCGGAGCCCTGCGACCCGGGCAGCGACGAACGGGTCGCCGCGACCGCTGCGATCTCCGAGTACGTCGACACCCTCGCGCGGCGCGCCTTCCCCGGCGTCGCCTCGGACGCGCTGCCGACCGCCGTGTGGGCCCTGGTTCACGGCCTGGCGGTTCTGCACCTCGACGGCAAGCTGGACGCTTCCAGCCCGGACGCGGTGGCCGACCGCGTCGGCGCCGCCGTCCGTGCCCTCCTCGCCGCACAGCCGGCCTCGTCCGCACCCTGAGGCCCCGCGCCGCCCGCTGACCGCCCAGCCGATGTTGACACTGCTCACTTCCTCGCCCTAATGTATGCGGTGTACACATTGAGGTAGTGGGCAGCCAGTCCCGCCGACACCAAGCCCTCACCGTTTCGGCTGCCGTGCGGCGTACCCAGGCCGGGTCGAACCCGCGCCCTCCCACCTTCATCCCGACGACGCCGGACAGGCGTATACACCGCCGCACCCTTGCGGACGTGCGCGGAGGAGCATCATGAAAGCAATTTCGATCAAGGAACCCGGGGGACCGGATGTCCTGCAGTGGACCGACGTCGAAGATCCATGTCCTGCTGCGGGAGAGGTGATCGTCGACGTCGTCGCCGGCGCCGTCAACCGGGCCGATGTCGCCCAAAGGATGGGGCTGTACCCGGTCCCGCAGGGGGCATCCCCCTACCCCGGGCTGGAGGTCTCCGGGCGGATCAGCGCCGTCGGCGACGGCGTGACGCACTGGCGGCCCGGCGACGAGGTCTGCGCGCTGCTGACCGGAGGCGGGTACGCGCAGAAGGTCGCCGTCCCTGCCACGCAGCTGCTGACAGTGCCAAAGGGCGTCGGCCTGGTCCAGGCGGCAGCCCTGCCGGAAGCCGCCACTACGGTGTGGTCCAACGTCTTCATGGCCGGTGCCCTGAAGGCGGGGGAGACCTTCCTCATGCACGGCGGAGCCGGCGGAATCGGCACGACGGCCATCCAGATCGCCAAGGCCCGCGGTGCCCGCGTCGTCACCACTGTCGGCGGCTCCGAACAAGCCGACCGGGTCCTCGAACTCGGCGCGGACCTCGCGATCAACTATCGCAACCAGGACTTCACCGAGCACGGTCCCTACGACGTGATCCTCGACGTCATCGGCGGCGACTACCTCTCGCGCAACGTCAGGTCCCTGGGTACCGACGGACGCCTGGTCATCATCGGCCTGCAAAACGGCCTGACGGCCGAACTCAACCTCGCCGAACTCGTCTTCAAGCGTGTCTCGGTGCACGGCACCGCCCTGCGCTCACGCCCGGCCGAACAGAAGGCAGCCATCGTCGCCGAGGTCCAGAAGCACGTATGGCCACTGATCGAGAACGGAGCCGTCCGGCCCGTCATCGACCGGACCCTGCCCATGGACCAGGCCGCGGAAGCGCATCGCATCCTGGATGCCCACCACATCGGCAAGATCCTCCTGGTCAACCCCGACGAGGCATAGCAGTCCCGCGCCGGCCGAGGAGCCGATACGGCAGCATGCAGGTTCGGCAGCAGTTCATGAACCAGCCGCCGGGGATCCGCTGCCGGTGAGGCGGCGGATCGCCGAGCGGTTGTGCGAGGCGATCCGACCCGAGGCGGCTCTGTGTACGAGATCCCGCGACCTACCGCCGCATCCACGGCGTCCGGTACTTCCACGGCTGCTACTCGGGTCGAGTTGTGCTTCACCCCGACCTCCACGCCCTGGGGCAACCCCATCGAGGCCCACTTCGGACCGCTGCGGCAGTTCACCATCGCCGATTCCTACTACCGCAGCCAGGCCGCACCGCCCCGCGCGCTGCACGCCCACCTGCGCTGGCGGAACAAGAACGCCCGCCACCCGGACGTGCTGGCCGCCGAGCGAAGCGAGCGTGCCCGTGTCCGCAGCGAGAAGGGCCTCCGCTGGGGCGGACGCCCCCTCGCCGTCATAGCCTGAGCCTTTTTCAGCGAGCGCCCCGGCGAACCTTCCCGGTCAAATCCCCAGCGCACGCCTCCTGCCAGCCGCTCGCAGGTGTCGCCCGGTGCAGGCGCCGGAATCGGAGCAGGCCGGATGCCACGGCGGTCGCGATCCCGGACCTGGTCCGGGACACGAGTTCACTGCGCCGATGCCTCGGCTGAAGCTGAGCCGCGGCATCAGCTGTCTCGTCACCCGAGGGGTGGTTACTTGATACACCTGCGACCGGCGTTGGCCAAGGCGAGAGAGGAGACGTCGCCCTGGTCGAAGGCTCGGGGTTCGACGCCGTCTTGTGTCATCCCGATTCGCCCCAGCCCTTTGCATCGCTGGTGCCACATACGTCGCGCAGTTGCTTGAGATACGTCAAGCCCGAGATGACCTCAGCGGCAGGCAGCCCGAAGTCAATGAGGCAGGCGATTTCGTCCACACCGAGCTCCGTGAGGCGCGCGATGACCTCTTTGGCCTTATCGACCGAGCCGAGAAGTCCGTCGTTGTCGAAATAGCGCTCGAAGGCTCGCTCGACCAGGAAGTCGATCTCGTCGGGTTCGAGGCTTTCGGGGCCCACCGGCTCGGAGCTGTGGTCCGAGGTCAGGATGAGGCGGAGAGAGCTGCGCATATAGGCCGTCAGCGACGGTCTGACAAGCTCCCGGACGACCTCGTTGTCCTCGCCGAGGAAGGTGTGCACCATCACCACGACATGGCCCGGCCATCCGTCCGGGCTCGTCTCGGCCGCGGCTTTCCGGTACTCGGAGATGTTCTGGGCCAACTGTTCGGGGCTCTGCCCGAGCAGATGGGTCAGCAGCCCGGCGCCGACACGGCCCGCGCTTCGGAAGGTCTCGACGTCGCCGACGCTGGTGATCCACACCGGCAGCTCGGCCTGCACCGGGGGTGGGAACGACCGCACCTTCGTGGGATTCCCCATCCCGTCAGTGGCATCGATTGGCTCCCCGCGCCACAGGGACCGCACCTGCTCGACCCGCTCGTACATCACGGTCCGGCGATCGGCGTACGCCGACGGGTTCAGCGCGAAGTCGGTGGCGTGCCATCCGGAGGCGAAGGACACTCCGACGCGGCCGTGGGAGATGTTGTCCACCACCGACCATTCCTCGGCGATCCGCAGCGGGTGATGCAGCGGTGCCACTACGCTTCCGGCTCGGATTTTAACGCGACTGGTGGTCGAGGCGATCGCCGCACTGGTCACCGCGGGATTCGGATAAGTCCCTCCGAATTGGTGAAAATGGCGTTCTGGAGTCCACACGGCCTGGAAACCGTGCTCGTCCGCGAAGCGGGCGCCGTCGAGCAAGAGCCGGTACCGGTCGTCCTCGGCGTTTCCACTGTCATTGGCGAAATAGAAGAGACTGAAATCCATCGTGGGCGCTCCCCTTACCGATCGTTGATGCCCTTGTGAACTGTTGTACATATGTCATCGAACTCTGAGTTGTCCCGTATGTCGGGTCTCCTTCCGTGCCCCGGTGAGCATGCGCAGCGTCCTGGCGTTCTCGCTGGCTGTTCACTGGTTCGAGATTGGCGGCGCAAACGGCGGATATCGCAAACGGCGGACATCACTGCCGGGCTGCTCCAGTTGACGGTGGAGGCGGTGTCAACGACCGCGAAGCCGGTCCGGAACGGGGATGTCAGCCCAAAGGTGGAGGCGATGACGTCGCCGAGAAGGGCTCCGGTGAAGTTACCGGCGCCTACAGGGGCCATGCCGGCACTGGCAACCCGGCTGATCATTTCAGGCAGAGACAGCCGCTGGATGAGTGACTCGGCGATGATATTCAAAAGGCAGGTGTGGTCGTGCCGAGTCCGCGGTGACCATGAGGTGCCTGCGGTCCGCCCGGCCCGCCAGCACGCGGCCGACCAGAGCGAACAGTAGCCACGGCAGGTACGCAACCACGAACGCCGCTGAAACGATGAGTGGTTCACGCGTCCGGGAATCCATGAACAACGGCGCCGCGATCTCGGCCGGCTCGCTTCCGAGGCCCGGTGCCGTGCCGGCGGCCAAGATTTTCCTAAACTGCCAATCTAGAGCGCTGTTGGTTTCACTTGATGTCACCACATGGGCAACCCTAAATGCACTCGACCTCATGGGTCTATCGCGTCAAGGGCTCTCCCGAGATTTTCGCAGGCAGGGATTCCCCCATAGGCGTCGAGCGGCGAGAGTGAATGTCTCGCCAGCGAGACGAGAGCAATATTGGTTGAGTTGAATACAGACATGCAACTGTTGCGATGGGGGATCGCTGGCTGAGGGCTGTCCCGTAAACGATCTCCGTAGTCGGCCGTGTGCTACCCCATGACCGCACGAGCCGCGTCGAGGAACGCCAACCGGATGTCCTCGAGGTGGTCCCGCACGCTCTCGCCGTCGGGCAAGCCCTCCCACACAGTCCGGTTGAGGTCAAGGAAGTATGCGCGTGCCGCGTCATGCACGGGCCGGGGAAACTCGATGCGGATGAGCCGTTCCGCGACCCACAGCCTGTTCATGACGTCCCGGGTTGTCAGGTACCACTCGTGGGTGTCGTCCCAATCTGCCGGCCGGCCGAATGCGGCGCGGTCCGCTTCGGCCCTCACCTCGACGAACCGCTCCAGCAGCGTCAGCCGTTCCGCTCGCCGGGCTTCCGACAAGGCGATCTGCTGCCGTTGCTGCTCAGCGCGTTTCGCCGAAAGTGAGTCCTGTGCTGGACGAGGTAGGACAACGAACCGCCGAGGACTACGCCGCCCAAGGACATGAGTGACACCCAGACCTGACCTGACATGGCGGTCATCGTCCCATGCCGTCGATCTTTGAGACGGTCCAGCAGTGGCTGCTGTGATCACGGCGTCGGAGCCGTTCTGGACAGCCCCGTTCACCGGGCTGAGCACGCGTCAGTTCACCAAGCCGATCGGTGCGCTACGGCGCGAGGGCGCGGACCCGGTCCCCAAGGGTCGGCCGTGGAGCCTGCCGTTGGAGTTCCGGGCGTTGCTGGTGGCCGCGTACCGGCGCACGAACCTGCCCTTGCGGCAGCTGGCGCCGCTGCTCGGGGTGTCGAGCACCAGACCCAGCCGCAGATTGCTGCACGGCAGGAAGTCAGGGCAGCCCAGCCTCCTCTGCCGCCTGGTGGGGGCCGGGGGTGGTCGGTCCTATTACCTGGGGGGTAATCGCGCGGCCGGGCGGGGCGCGACAAGGTGAAGCCATCGGGTTTCGGGCCGGCGCACTCCGGCCCGGAGCCCGGACCAACTGATCTGAATGCCATGCCACTTCACCGGAATGGGAGTCCCGCCATG